>JAGXGM010000030.1 GCA_024636675.1 Hydrogenophilales bacterium
CGGCCGCCTCGAAGCGCTGCAGCCAGTTCAGCGAGGCGAGCGCAAGCATCATGATCGCGAGGATCGCGTGGCACCAGGCGGTGATCATGCGCCGCACCTCGCGCACGGTGAACAGGTCGATTGCGCCGGCCACGCTCGCAATCCAGCCGCCGAAGGCACCGACGCCGGCCAGCCACAATCCGGTCCGGGCCCAGAAGGGGTCGCCGCTGTAGAGATAGCCGAGGTCGGTGCCGATCACGCCGAGCAGGGCCGCCACCGGAAAGTGGATCATCACCGGATGCACCGGATGCCCGGCAACCGCGGCCCGGCTGTGTATGGTGTGCTGCGGTGGGCTGGCCATCAGGGTTTCCTCCCGAAACGGATATTCGCGACGTGCCGCGACCGGCTGGCGTTGGCGTTGGTAGCCTGCGCGCCGGTTCTGTTCGCCGCCTGCGCCGGCCCGCAATCGACCCTGGCGCCGGGCGGACCCGCGGCGCGGATCGCGGCGGATCTTTGGTGGGCGATGTTCCTCGTCGCGGCGCTGGTGCTGCTGGTCGTCGTCGGGCTGTGGGTCCGCGCACTCTACCGCACACCGCCCGATCACGACGAGGCCGCGCTGCGCCGCATCGGCCGGCGCTGGATCATCGGCGGCGGAATCATCGTCCCTGGCGTCAGCATAGTCATCCTGCTGGCTTTTGGTATCCCGCTGGGCCACCGCATGCTGCCGTTGCCGTTGCCGGGGGATCAGCCGCTGAAGATCGAGGTGACCGCCCGTCAATGGCACTGGGACATCCTCTATCCGGACCATGGCATCGTCAGCACCGACCGGCTGGTGATTCCGGCCGGCCGCGCCATCGATTTCCATGTCAGCAGCGCCGACGTCATCCACTCGTTCTGGATACCGCGGCTCGGCGGCAAGATCGATGCGATTCCGGGCCGCACCAATGTGCTGCGCCTGCGCGCCGACCAGCCCGGACACTATCGCGGCCAGTGCGCCGAATTCTGCGGCACCGGGCATGCGCACATGGTGCTTGCGGTGGAGGCCCTCGATGCGGCCGCATTTGATACCTGGGTGGAGACGCAGACGCCATGACCGAGACCGACTCACGCGACCGCCTGCATGCAGACCTGGAGCACATCTGGGGCAACCCGCGCGGCTGGCGCGCATTGAGCGTGGTCAACCACTCGGTCCTCGGCCTGCGTTTCATGGGGACCGCGCTGGTGTTCTTCCTGATCGGCGGGATCCTGGCGATGCTGATGCGCGCCCAGTTGGCCATGCCCGATCAGCGCCTGCTCGGCGCCGAGTTCTACAACCAGGCCTTCACGATGCACGGCACGGTGATGATGTTCCTGTTCGCCGTGCCGATGCTTGAAGGGCTGGCGGTCTATCTGATCCCGAAGATGATCGGGGCACGCGACCTGGTGTTCCCGCGGCTGTCCGCGTTCGGTTACTGGTGCTACCTGTTCGGCGGGTTGATCCTGATCTCGAGCCTGTTTCTGGGCATCGCGCCCAACAGCGGCTGGTTCATGTACACCCCCTTGAGCAGCGCGGTGCATTCGCCCGGGTCGAATTCCGACTTCTGGCTGCTCGGCGTCACCTTCATCGAGATCTCCGCGGTGAGCACGGCCATCGAGCTGGTGGTCTCGATCCTGCGCAGCCGCACCGCCGGCATGTCGCTGGACAAGATGCCGCTGTTTGCGTGGTACATCCTCGGCATGGCGCTGATGATCGTGGTCGGGTTTCCGCCGCTGATCCTCGGCAGTATCCTGCTCGAACTGGAGCGCGCCGCCGGCCTGCCGTTCTTCGATGTCGCCCGCGGCGGCGACCCGGTGCTGTGGCAGCACCTGTTCTGGCTGTTCGGCCATCCCGAGGTGTACATCATCTTCCTGCCGGCGGCGGGCATCGTCAGCACGCTGATTCCGGTGTTCGCACAACGCCCGATCGTCGGCTACCGGTGGGTGGTGCTGTCGATCATCACCACCGGATTCCTCAGCTTCAGCCTGTGGGTGCACCACATGTTCACGGTCGGGATTCCGCATCTGGCGCAGGCGTTCTTTTCGGCCGCGAGCATGCTGGTGGCGATCCCGACGGCGATCCAGGTGTTCGTCTGGCTGGCCACGCTGTGGACCGGCAAGCCGGTGTTGCGGCTGCCGATGCTGTGGCTGATCGGCTTTCTGGTAGTGTTCGTCGCCGGCGGGCTGACCGGCGTGATGCTCGCGCTGGTGCCGTTCAACTGGCAGGTTCACGATACCCACTTTGTCGTCGCCCATATGCACTACGTGCTCGTTGGCGGCATGTTCTTTCCGCTGGTGGCGGGGCTGTACTACTGGCTGCCGCACGTATCCGGCCGCATGCCCTCCGAGCATCTGGGGCGCTGGGGGTTCTGGCTGACCTTCATCGGCTTCAACCTGACCTTCCTGATCATGCACTGGACCGGGCTGCTCGGCATGCCGCGCCGCGTCTACACCTATGAAGCCGGCCTCGGCTGGGACCTGCCGAACCTGGTGTCATCGGTCGGCGGCTTCGTCCTGGCGATCGGCATCGCGACGGTGTTGCTCGACATCGCGCTGCATTTCCGCTTCGGCCGCATGGCCCCCCGCAATCCCTGGCATGCCGACTCGCTCGAATGGGCAACCGGCACGCCGCCCCGTGCATACAACTTCGCCAGCCAGCCCGACTGCGCCACGCGGCACCCGCTGTGGGAACACCCCGGCCTGCCCGATGGCATCGCCGAAGGAAAGCACTGGCTGGCGACTGTCGAACACGGACGGCGCGAGACGCTGGGCACCGATCCGGTGAGCGGCAAGGTGCGCGAGATCATGCGCCTGCCCGGCAACAGCTGGTTGCCGCTGGTGATCGCGCTGGGCCTTGCGGTCGTGTGCATCTCGCTGCTCGTCCGCAGCTACCCGGTCGCCGCGCTGGCCGCGCTGGCCAGCGTGGCGCTGATGCTGCGCTGGTCGTGGGTGAACGGCCTGCATCCGGCCCTGTACGATGAATCAGGCGCTTTCCCGGCGGGTGCTCCGCCGTTGCACCCGCACACATTCGACGGCCCCGGCCTGTGGGGCATAGGGGTGACGCTGCTCTCGAATGCGTCGCTGTTCCTGGCCCTGCTGTTCGGCTGGTTCTACCTGTGGACCGTGGCGCCGCTCTGGCAGGCGCCGACGACCTCGCCGCTGCCTGCGACGACGCTGCTGCTTGCCGGCCTCCTCCTCACTGCCGCGACCCTGTGGATGCGGCGTATCGTGACGCGTCTGCGAAGCGGCACCGCTGCGCGCCTGCAGATGCAACTCTGGGGCGTCGCCGGCCTGGGTCTCGTGCATGTCGCCGTCCTGGTGCAGGTGCTGATCGCGGCACCCCTGTCGCCCACGCGGACCGCGCACGATGCGGTGATCACGGTGTTTCTCGGCTATTTGCTGCTGCATGCGGCGCTTGCCTGCGTGCTCGCGGCACTGCAGGCGCTACGGGTGCGGCGGGCGTATGTGGGTCAACATGCGCCTTACGAAACGGTGATCGTCGAGAAATGGTGGTCGTACACACTGCTGACGTTCTGGCTGACATACGGCTGCGTCGTGCTGTTCCCGGCCGGATGGGGCGGCGGCTGATGTTGGCGCCATCCCATCCGCTGCAAATAGCGCTCGGCCTGATCGTCTGGAGCGTCTGGTTCGTCGCGCTCTATGGCGGGCTGTCGGTCGGCTGCGCGCTGGCGCCGCCCGATGCCGACCTTGGGGCCCGGACCTGGCTGAATGGGCTGCTCGCCGCGCTCACCGCGATGACCTTCACATGGCTGGTCTGGCAGGTGCGCCGGTGCTGGCGAGCCGCCCGCACCGGCATGGACGACGCGCCGAACCGGCGATTTATCATCACCCTGAGCGCCGGCATTTACGCGGTCGCCGCCGTGTCGACGCTCGTGATCGGCATCCCGATCCTCGGCCTGCCCCCGTGTCCATGATCCGCGCCCTGCTGGTCGCGGCGCTTGCCGGCGCGTCCGCTCTTGCGCACGCGCACAGCCTGCTCGACGGCGCGCTGGCGCAGCGCCTGCCGGCCCTGCTCACCGCGCTGCTGCTGGTCGCTGCCTGGCTCGCCTATCTCGCCGGTGGCCGCAGGATCGCCCCGCGTGCCGGCCGCGCAGGGCTTTTTCATGCTGCGGTCGCCCTGGCATTGTTCGCCGTGCTCGGGCCCCTCGACGACTGGGCCAAAACCGGCGCGGCGATGCACATGGTGCAGCACATGTTGCTGATGGCGATCATTGCGCCGCTATGGGTGCTCGCCCGCCCGCTGCCGCAGTGGCGGGCCGCCCTCGGCGATCGTGCGCGCTGGCTGTGGCTGTGGCCGCTCAACGCGGCGCAATGGCCCCTGACACTGGCGGCGGTGCACGGCGCCACGATCTGGTTCTGGCATGCGCCGCGCCCCTACATGCTGGCGGTGGACAACCCCTGGTGGCATGCGCTCGAACACGCGTGCTTCCTGCTGAGCGCCGGGCTGTTCTGGTGGGCGGTGTTGCACGCGCGCCCGCCCAACCGCGCTCGGGCCATGCTCGCACTGTTGATCACGCTGATGCACACCGGACTACTCGGCGCCCTGCTGACCTTTTCCAGGTCCCCGCTCTATGGGGACGCGACCGATCTTGGCGACCAGCAACTGGCCGGCCTGATCATGTGGGTGCCCGGCGGGCTGATCTATCTGGCCGCAGCCGCGTACAGCAGCCATGTTTGGCTGCAACACCTGTTGCGGCGTTCGGCCAGGGTTTGATGACACATCTCGCTGCCTTTAACAAAATTGTCACACGCGGTTCTTATGATGGGCTCACCACCGTAATAAACCTGTCTGGAAGTTCGCAATGCTTACCGCCCGTCCCTGTACACCGATGCCGCCAGCACGCGGTTTCACCCTGCTCGAACTGCTGGTGGTTCTGGTCATTCTGGGTTTGCTGGCGGGCTATGTGGCGCCCAAATATTTTTCCCAGATCGGCAAGTCGGAAGTGAAGACCGCCCAGGCGCAGATCGGTGCGCTGGAAAAGGCGCTCGACCAGTACCGCATCGATACCGGCCATTACCCCAATGCCGAGCAGGGGTTGGCTGCGCTGAACGCGAAGCCGGCCGACGAGGCGCGCTGGGACGGACCCTATCTCAAAAAAGCGGTGCCGGACGATCCCTGGGGCAAGCCGTATCAATACCGCATGCCGGGCGAGCACAGCGAGGTGGATATTTTTTCCTTTGGCCGCGACGGCGCCGCCGGCGGCAGCGGCGACGGCGCCGACATCGGCAACTGGTAATGCGCTATCGGGTAAAAGTCTTGCGCCCCGGCACCGGCGTGACAGCGCTGACGGTGGAAGCGCTCGACGAGGCCGAGGCCGCTGCACGGCTGCAACATGAGGGCGCGCAGGTGCTGTCCATCGTCGCCGAGCGCGGCAACTGGCTGGGAACGCGGCGCGCGCGCTTTCCGCTGCTGCTGTTCACCCAGGAACTGATCGCGCTGCTGGACGCCGGGCTTAGCTTGACCGAAGTGCTGGAAACGCTGGCCGAAAAGGAAAGCAGGCCCGAGTCGCGCCAGTTGATCGAACGTCTGCTCGCCAGCATGCGTGAAGGGCGTCCGTTCTCGGCCGCCCTCGCGGCGCAGGGCGATGCGTTTCCGCCCCTGTATGCCGCCACCGTGCGCGCCGCCGAAAGCACCGGCGACCTCTCCCCTGCGCTCACCCGCTACGTCGGCTACCAGAACCAGATCGACACGGTGAAGAAGAAAGTCGTCTCGGCCTCGATCTATCCCCTGCTGCTGATCGGCGTCGGCACGCTGGTAATCGGCTTTCTGCTCGGCTATGTGGTGCCGCGTTTTGCCACGGTGTATGCCGACTCCGGGCGCGACCTGCCATGGATGTCGCAGATGTTGCTGGTCTGGGGCGAGACCGTCGAGGCGCATGGCGGCTGGATTGCGCTGGGGGCGATCGGCCTGATTGCCGGCTTCGTCGTGGCGCTGGCCCAGCCTGCCACGCGCGCCGCGCTCACCCGGCTGGCCTGGCGCACGCCGGCGATCGGCGAGCACCTGCGCACCTTCGAACTGGCGCGCTTTTACCGCAGCATCGGCATGCTGCTGGTCGGCGGCATTCCGATCGTTTCTGCGCTCGGCATGGTGTCTGGCCTGCTCTCCGCCCATCTGCGCAGCGGCGCGGCGGCGGCAATGGAAGCGATGCGCCGCGGCGAAACCATCTCGGCCGCGTTTGCCCACGGCGAGCTGACCACGCCGGTGGCCGCCCGGCTGCTGCGCGTCGGTGAAAAAAGCGGCCGCATGGGCGAAATGATGGAGCGCATCGCCATCTTCCACGACGAGGAAATGGCGCGCTGGGTGGACTGGTTTATCCGCCTGTTCGAGCCGCTCCTGATGGTGTTCATCGGGCTGACCATCGGCCTGATCGTGGTGCTGCTCTATATGCCGATTTTCGAGCTGGCGGGGTCGATCCAGTGAACGCGCCGCACTCTACCCTCACCCCGGCCACGCTGGCCGTCCTGCGCCAGGAAGCGCAGGCCGCAGGCCAGCCGGTCATGCTGCGGGTGCAGGAGCAGTTCGGCCTTGATGCCGATGCCACCCTGCACCTGTTAGCGGCGCACAGCCATCAGCCCGCCTTCGACATGGCGGCGCTGAATGCGCTGACGGTTGACTTCGGCCAGCTGAATTTCAACGAAGCCGCACGGCGGCATTGCCTGGCTGCGCGCGACGCCGAGGCGCAACGCTGGCTGCTGCTGACCGACCCATGGGACAGCGCCAGCCGCGCCTACGCCGCGCATGTGCTGGGAGTGCCGTTCAAGACCGGCTTGGCGCATCCTGCCGATCTGGCTGCCCTCTTGGCACGCCACGAGGAGGGCCTGCGCGCGATGGAAGGCGTGGGCGGCGGCGGCGTGCAGGCAGCACTGGATTCCGGCGCCGAGGCGCTGTCGTTCGCCAGCATCGCCGAGGACGCCAGCCCGGTGGTGCGGCTGGTGCGCTCGACGCTGTACGACGCGCTGAAAGCCGGTGCCTCCGACATCCACCTGGAAACCGATCCGCGCGGGCTGACGGTGAAATACCGCATCGACGGCGTGCTCTCGCACATCGCCCACGCCCCGGGGCTGGAGGTGGCCGAGCAGGCGGTGTCGCGCATCAAGGTGATGGCCGAGCTCGATATCGCCGAACGCCGCGTGCCGCAGGACGGCCGCTTCAAGGTGGCGATCCAGGGCCGCGAAGTCGACGTGCGGGTGTCGATCATGCCAAGCGTGTTCGGCGAGGACGCCGTGTTGCGGATTCTGGACCGGCAGGCGCTGTCGGAGGAACTCGCCGGCCTCACGCTGGAAGGCCTGGGCTACGCCGGCGTGACGCTTGCGCGCATCCGCAAGCTGGCGGCCGAGCCCTACGGCATGCTGCTGGTGACCGGCCCGACCGGCTCGGGCAAGACCACCACGCTGTACGCGGCGATTTCCGAAATCAACCACGGCCGCGACAAGATCATCACCATCGAAGACCCGGTCGAATACCAGCTGCCCGGGGTGCTGCAGATCCCGGTCAACGAAAAGAAGGGCCTCACCTTCGCGCGCGGCCTGCGCTCGATCCTGCGCCACGACCCCGACAAGATCATGGTGGGCGAGATTCGCGACGCCGACACCGCGCAGATCGCGGTGCAATCGGCGCTCACCGGCCACCTGGTATTCACCACCGTGCACGCCAACAACGTGTACGACGTCATCGGCCGCTTCATCCACATGGGGGTCGACCCCTACAGTTTCGTCTCGGCCCTGAACGGCATCGTCGCCCAGCGCCTGCTGCGGATGAACTGCCCGCATTGCGCGGCAGCCAATGTGCCGTCGGCCGAAATGATGGAACTGTCCGGGCTGACCCCCGAAAAAACCCGCGATTTCACGTTCCGCCAGGGCAGCGGTTGCGGCCACTGCCGCGGCAGCGGCTACCGGGGACGGCACGCGATTGCCGAAATCCTGCTGCTCACCGACGAGCTGCGCGAGCTGATCGTGGCGCGCGCGCCGATCGGCCAGATCAAGGAAGCCGCCGAGCGCGGCGGCACCCGCAACCTGCGCGAGGCCGCGCTCGCGCTGGTGAAGTCGGGCGACACCACGCTGGAGGAGATCAACCGTGTCACGCTGGTCGGCTGAAACGCTCCGCATCGCGCTCGCGCCTGGCGAAGCAGCCTTGCTGAATCCGCACGGCACCCGCGTGCTGAGCACGCATGAGCGCAGCGCAACGAGCCTGCTGCCGCTGCTGGACGAGGCGCTTGTCGATCCGGCCTGGCGCAGCCGCCGGGTCGAGGTGGTGCTGTCGCAGCACTTCGTGCGCCACGTGCTGACGCCACCGCCCGGCAAGGCTTTGCGCCGGAACGAGGAGGCGGCGCTGGTGGCAGCCAGCCTGCGCGAAATATACGGCGACGAAGCGGCGCATTGGCGGGTGCAGGTGCACGGCCAGCCGCCGCAGGCCGGACTCGTTGGCGCGGCGATCGACGAACCGTTCGCGCAGCAGCTGGATGCGCTGCTGGCCCGTCACGGCTTTCGCGACGTGGCCATCCGCCCGCTTGCCAGCATCGCCGCGCAGCGCCTGCCGAAGAAATTCGAGGGCTGGTGGGCGCTTGTCGAGCCGGGCTGGCTGGGCCTGTTCGGCGGGGCAAACGGCGTCTGGCAGCATCTCGCCGGCCAGCCGGTCGACGCCGACTGGGCCGCGGCACTGCCGGAACTGATCGAGCGCGAGGCCACTTGGTCGACGCTGCCCGCGATGCCCACGGTGTGGATCCAGGCACTCGGGGTCGGCGCGGCGTCGGCGCCGGATGCCGACAATGCGCGCTGGCAGATGCTGCCGTGCGACAGCCAGATTCGCGGCGCGCTGGCGCTGGCAGGCATATAAAGATGGCGCGCCTCGATTTCGATTTTCATGCGCGACCGGCGCGCCCCGGCAAGCTGGGCATCGTGCTGGTGTTGGCCGGCGTGGCGGCGCTGGGCTGGTCCATGAGCAATCTGCTGGCGGCACGCGCAACCGAAGCCGGACTGGCACTGCAGATTGCCGCGTTGGAGCAGTCCCGCCCACGCGCAGCGGTCAAATCCGCCTCAGCCACGGATCAAGTAGCGAAAACCACACAGACGCGTATCGCGGCGCAGCTCGCCTATTCATGGCAGCCCGCCTTCGGCGCGCTGGCCGCCGCGCGCAGCAGCGAGGTCGCGCTGGTCTCGCTCGACGCAGTACAGGCCAAGTCGCAAATCAAACTGGTGGCCGAAGCGCGGCAACTGGCGGATGCCGTCGCATTCATCGAAGTCCTGCAACAGCAGCCGGGGATCAGGCGCGCTGCGCTCACCCAGCACGAAGAGCAGGCGGACGACGAGCAAAAACCAGTGCGCTTCAACATCCTGGTGGAGCTGGAACCATGATCGCGCTGCGCTGGCATCTGCATCAATGGGTACGCCGTCTGGGGACCACCGGGCTGGTGGGGTTGGGCCTGCTGGCGTCCGCAGTGCTGCTGCAGCTGACCCAGGTCGGGTCCCTGCAGCGGACAGCCGTCGCGCAGCATGAAAAACTGGCCGCGCTGCGCCTGGCCGCGGCCACACACGCCACCGATCCTGCGCCGGCCCCGCTCAATCCGCTGGCCATGTTGCCGCCGACGGGCGAAGCCTCGCAACGCATCGGCGAACTGGAACGGCTGGCGAACGCGCATGGCATCAGCCTGCCGCGCGGCCAGTACAGCGTATCGCCGCTGGCGGGCACGACGCTTGCGCGCTGGCAGTTGGTGCTGCCGGTCGAGGCGCCCTATCCTGCGCTGCATGCCTTTCTCGCCGCAGCGCTGGAGCGCCTGCCCAACCTGACGCTGGATGAACTCGAGCTGAAACGCGAGCGCATCGAGACGAGCGAACTGCAGGCCGAACTGCGCCTGAGCCTGTTCGTGGAGGCCGCGCCATGACCGAAGTCACGAATCGCGCCCCAGACAACAGGCGGCGGCGTTCGGTTTTGTATCTCGCGCTGGCTGGCGTCGTCGCTTGGTCGGCCTGGCTGGCGGTAAACGAACCGGCGAGCGACGCCGACACCGATCTCGTTGGGGTGTCCGGGTCGGCGACGCGCGCGTCCCGTCCCGCAGTCCTCGCCCAAGCAGTCGTTGACGCGACGAAGCCGCAGGAAACTGCATCGCGGCTGGCACTCGCCCGTGCCAATCTGTTCCCCGAGCAGACCTGGTTCGTTGCGCCGCCCCCGCCACCGCCGCCCCCCTATGAGCCACCGCCTGCGCCGCAGGCGCCTGCGTTGCCTTTCAGCTACATGGGGCGCTGGCAGGAAGCCGGCCAGACCACGTATTACCTGGCGCGCGGCGCGCTGCCGGTCAGCGTGCGCGCAGGCCAGGTGCTCGACGGCGTATGGCGACTGGAACCGGTGACCGGCGGCCTGCTGAATTTCACTTACCTACCGCTGGACCAGACGCGCAGCCTGCGCACAGGAGATTGAGTTGCAGCACACCCGAACTATTTGTCTGAGCGCCACACTCCTCGCCCTGACTGGTTGCGCCAGCACCGGTCTCAACGAGGGGCGCGAACTGATCGCCGCCGGGAAAGCCGAAGAAGGCCTGCAACACCTGCACGCAGGCCTGGTCAAGGAACCCGACAACATCGAGCTCAAGGCCTACTACCACACCCAGCGCGAGCGACAGACCAGCAATCTGTTGACCCAGGCGCAGCAGGATATGGATGCATCGCGCTTCGACGCTGTCGAAGCCACCCTGCGCAAGGCGCTGGCACTGCATCCCGAGAATCCGCGTGCGCAGTCAATGCTGAACAACCTCGCTACGGCACGCCAGCACCAGAAGACGCTGGAAACGGCGAGCCAGGCATTGGCGGAATCCCACCCGGCCGAAGCGGAACAGGCAGCGCGCCTGATCCTGGCGCAGTCGCCCGGTCATGCCGGTGCGCTGGCGCTGCTGCAGCAGATCCAGGCGACGCGCACTGCCGATGAACTCAATCCGCGCGAACTGGACGCGGCTTATCGCAAGCCCATCACCCTGGAATTCCGCGATACCACGCTGCGCAACGTGTTCGACATGATTTCGCGGCAGTCGGACATCAACTTTATTTTCGACAAGGATGTGCGGCTGGATACGAAAGCCACGCTGTTCGCGCGCGATACGCCGATCGCCGACGCAGTGGACATGCTGCTGATGACCGGCCAGCTGTCGAAAAAGGTGGTCAACGCCAACACCTTGCTGATCTATCCCGACCAGCCGCAAAAGCAGAAGGTGTATCAGGAATTGCTGGTGAAAAGCTTTTATCTGGGCAACGCCGACGCCAAGTCGACCATGGCGATGCTGCGCACCCTGATCAAGGCCAAGGATGTGTACGTCGACGAGCGGCTGAACCTGCTGGTGATGCGCGATACGCCCGAAGCTATCCGTCTGGCGGAGAAGATCATCGCGGTGCAGGACCTGGCCGAACCGGAGGTGATGCTGGATGTCGAGGTGCTCGAAGTCAAACGCGGACGGCTGCTCGAACTGGGCGTGCAGTATCCGAACCAGTTTTCGCTGCTGAATCTGCCGCCTGCAACCACTTCAACCATTGGGCAGGGGGGCGTGGTCACCAACACGACCCCCCCTGCCTCTGTGCTGACGGTCGAGAGTTTGAAGAACATCGCAGCAAGCCAGATTGCCATCAGCCCCACTCCCACAGTGAATTTCCGCAAGGACGACAGCGACGTCAACATCCTGGCCAACCCGCGTATCCGCGTGAAGAACCGCGAGAAAGCCAAGATCCACATTGGCGACAAGGTGCCGGTCATTACCTCCAACACCACCTCGACCGGCGTGATTTCAGAATCGGTGTCGTATCTGGACGTGGGGCTCAAGCTCGACGTCGAGCCCAGCGTGCTGATGCGCGATGACGTGCAGATCAAGGTCGGCCTGGAGGTCTCCAACATCGTGCGCGAAATCCGCAGCAACAGCGGCACCCTCACCTACCAGATCGGCACCCGCAATGCCGGCACCACGCTGCGCCTGAAGGACGGTGAAACCCAGGTGCTGGCCGGACTGATCTCGGACGAGGACCGCAGCACCGCCAGCCGCGTGCCGGGGTTGGGCGACCTGCCGCTCTTGGGGCGGCTGTTCTCCAACCAGCGCGACGAACGCAGCAAGACCGAGATCGTGCTCCTGATCACGCCGCGCGTGCTGCGCAGCGACGCCACCCGCCAGCCGGCGCTGACCGAGTTCCGCGGCGGCACCGAGAACGCCATCGGCGGCGGGCTGGCGATACCCGCTGCGCCCGCAATGGCGCAGACGTCGTTGCCGCCGCCGGCCCTGCCCGACGGCACCGGGGTCGAACCGCTGATCGATGGCGTGGCTGCGCCGGATGCCGCATCCGCCGGTCAGGTCCAGCAGACGCCGCCCCCCGCGGCAGCGGACGATTAATCAGTCGTGTACGCACGACGCGACCGCGGCTTCAGCCTGATCGAGCTGGTGGTCACCCTGGCCATCCTCGCGCTGCTCGCCAGCATGGCGGTGCCGTTCGCCCAGCTGGTGCAGCAGCGCCACAAGGAAACCGAGTTGCGCGAGGCGTTGCGGCAGATTCGCACCGCAATCGATCAATACAAACAGATTGCAACGGTGGACAACGGCCCCATCCCGCGGACCGAGGGCGCCAGCGGATACCCGCCCGATCTGGATACCCTGTGGAGAGGCGTGGCCGATCAGACCAAGCCGGACGCGAGCAAGCTCTACTTCCTGCGCCGCCTGCCGCGCGACCCGTTTTACCCCGACCCGGCCGCACCTGCGGCCGAAACCTGGGGGCTGCGCAGCTACGCCAGCCCACCCGACGCGCCGGCGCCCGGGCGTGACGTGTATGACGTCTATTCGCTGTCGCCAAAAACGGGCTTGAACGGCGTGCCATATCGAGAATGGTGAAGCCATGCTGAAACGGACAAAACACGGCTTCACCCTGGTCGAACTGATGGTGGTGATGGCCATCATCGCGCTGCTGCTGGCGCTGGCGATGCCGCGCTATTTCAAGCACCTGGAAACCGCCCGCGAAACCATCCTCAAGCAGGATCTCGCTGTCATGCGCGACGCCATCGACAAATACCATGGCGACCGCGGCCGCTACCCCGACAGCCTCGACGAGCTCGTGAGCGAACGGTACCTGCGGGCGCTGCCGGTCGACCCGATCACCGAACACCCGGACACCTGGCAGATGGTCGCACCGTCGGGCGACGAAGCCGGCGCAGTGTACGACATCAAGAGCGGCGCGCCCGGTACTGCGCGCGACGGCAGCGCCTATGCCGACTGGTAAGACCGCCCGGTCCGGCTTCACCTGCCTGTAGTGCCGATGCTTGTCACGCTGATCGGCATGGGCCTCGCCACCGCGGGCACGCTGTGGCGCACCGGTGCGCAGCGCGGCCGCGAGGCCGAGCTTCTGTTCATCGGCAATCCGTATCGCCAGGCCATCGAAAGCGTCTACGAACTCGACCCAGCGCAGCCACGCCTGCCGCGAAGCATCGACAATCTGCTGGTGGGCAACCGCCGCCCAAAATCGTGGCACCTGCGCCGTGCTTACGGCGCCCCCCTGACCGGCGGTGAGCTTGCGTTGATCCACGCGCCCGACACCCAAGGCATCGTCGGCGTCATGAGACAGGCAATGGGCGTCCCTTCAAGATCGCAGGATTCCTGCCCGAGGACGCATCGTACTCCGGCACAGCCAGCCATGCCGGCTGGCGTTTTGTCTTTGGCCTCCCGGTCAGCAGCAGGTGAAGCCGTCACCATGACGTGTCCATCAACCAGTTGATCCGTACCGGCTGGATAGGGAACGCAGAAGACCCGTGCGCCCTTTTCGTATCCCCAGAACGGAAATAAAAACCCCCCTGCCGAATCGGCAGGGGGTTTAGCGTGGGGGGGTGGAATCACCCTCACTCACACCTGATCAGTCATTGTGGTGCTTGTCGCGGCCTTTGTGCTGCTTGGTAATGGCCATGGTCTTGTCGTTGCCGGTGCCGGAATGCTGCACGTTGACGTACAGGGTGTGCGGGTCCTTGCCGAAGTAAATGCCGCTGCCCTCAGCCGGCTTGTCCTTCAGCGAAGCGAACAGATGCACGCCATCCTTGTAGCCGTCCTTATTGGCATCCTTGGAACGCGGGTCGTACACCCAAATGTCGCTCCAGCTATTGTCTTCCACGATCCACAGCTTGCCATCCGGGCCATTGGCCAGGTTGTCCGGGCCCTTGAAACCGGTCACGCCGGGCACGACGTTGCCGTTGGCGTCGACTGTGGGCTTGACTTCCAGCGGGGCGTTCTTGCTGGCAGCCACGACGTAGCTGACGACAGGCTGCTCGCCCAGCTCGATGGCCATGACCGCACCTTGGCCGCTGGTGTTGGCGGCGTTGTCGACATCCTCGCAGGTCAGTGCAACATACAGGGTGCTGTCGATGCGCTCCATGTCTTCGGGCCGGCAGTACTCGGTGGCGCCAACAGCGCTGGCAGCGACGTTTGCGCGGATCTGGGCCTGCGTCATGTCGAGTGCAACCCATTCAGCGGCACCGGTCTTGGCGCCGCCCATCACGCGCAACGCATACAACTGACCGCTGGAGAGGTCGCCGTAGTTTTCCGGCACGAACTTGTAGATGGAACCCTTGCGGTCTTCGTCGATGACGTAGACGTTGCCTTCGGCGTCGATCTCGATGCCTTCGTGGGCCAGCGCGCCCAGCATGGGACGCACGCTCACGCTCTCGGCGGACATCGGATCGTGCTTGTCGAGCTTGAGCTCGTACACCAGGCCGGCCAGGGCTTGCGGCGCATCGGGGTCGGGACGCGCAGAGGTGCCGGCTTCTTCGGCGAACAGGACGGTCCGCCACGGGGTCCAGACGATGCCGTCCAGCGCTTCCCAGTCGGCACGGCCGGCAATTTCCTTGGCGACACCGGTTTTCAGGTCGACCACGGACACGGCACCGCCGCTGCTGCCGTCGATGCGCAGGGAGTTGCGGTCGTCGCCGATGGCGCCGCCACGCACTTCATGCGTGCGATACATGTAGCGGCCGGCGTGCTTGCCGGTTTCGTTGACGGTGTTCATGTCGTGCCAGTCGTTGGCGACATAGATGTCGAGGTCGGTCTCGTCGGAGACGATGGACTGGACGTAGCCCTTGGGAATGATCCAGGGGGTGGTGGCGATGTCAGCATCGTTTTCCATGCCGTAGGCGGAAGCGGCGATGGGGTTGAACGACATCGGGCCGTTGACAGCGTTATCCGCATGGACGTTGGCGGCGAAGGCGGCGATCAGGGTCAGGGCAAGCGTGGACTTCTTCATTGAAACACTCCCAAAAATATGGTTTGAAAAGGCAGGGCGACAAGGCTATGCCGCACCGCGCATTCTTCCCGGGAAGTATTGCGGACGTGTGATGGTTTTGTGAAATTGGCAAGAAGCGTAAGTCAAATGCGTCAGGCCGACCGGCGCGCGCGGTATCACAGCCTGAAACGAGGGATGCAGCCGTTTATTCTGGCTTTTTACCGTGAGCTACTGGCGGTAGCCAGTTGCAGGTCGGCCCCTGTTGCCAGAGGTTTGCGAGGAACAGCATTTAACACTGTAAACGCTGAACTACTTTGTCCCTTTGGCGGGGCGCCCTGTCTTGATAACTTCCAGGCGACGCACCGCGGCAAGCACCGATGCGTCACTCAGTTTCGCCAGGTTCGCAACGGCTGCGCGCAGGATCTCGCTCTTTTTAGCCGACACCCCCGCATCGAGGCAGCGCTTCTTGAGTGCCGCGATCAGTGCGTACTCCCCTTCCGGCATGGTGAAGCTGTCGCGAACCAGTTTGGCTTTTTTCGCTTTGGCCGGTTTGCCCGCCTTGTTGTCCTTGGCGACGAACGGGGCTGGCTCGTGTGCGACTTTCTTTACCGGGGGCGATTTCCTGGCTACGGCAGGACGCGTGGCGGGGTTTTTTGCCGCTGTCGTCGTGCGCCTGGCTGTGGCAGGCGCCCTGCTTCTGACAGCAGGCGCCGTTGCGGAGGCGGTCCTTGCCCGTGCGGCAGGCTTGGCGGCTGGTTTGGCTGCGGCGGGCTTGGCGCGGGCAGCCGCCGTGGGTGTCGCGGGTTTTGTCTCGGCTGGTTTTTGGGTGTCGTTGGCCACGATCGATCTCCTGAAATATATACGGAATAAACAGTATATTTAGTTAATTTCAAATACTCGAGCGATTGATCCGTCTGTCATAAAAACTTCACAATCCCGGAAAAACGACCATGGCCGTTCTCACCGCAGCTACGCCTCTGTGGCGTAGCGACGCATCATTCGGTGGCTATTGAAGCAGGCGGCATTCTTGCTGATGGCCGCCGCCGCTGTAGGTGGGGATATCGTTCTCCAAGACGATCAGCATGGAGAAATTGGCGATCCGAAGCGTGTGGGTGATTGTTTCGGTTTTGTTCGCAGCGGCTGCCATGGGGTGTTCCTGTGCCTGGCGATTCCTGGGGCGGGCGTGCCTACCGACTCAGGACAATCTGGAAACCTCGGGGGAACGACACCCGGCGGCGCGAAGGACTGATCCAATACGGAAATCGGCTCCAATCAGCGTTTGTCCTCGGCGAGCGGTAGCCCGGTTACTTGGCCTTCGATTTTTTCCTTATTTCAGCCATTTTCTCTCGCCATTCATTCAGGTCGTCATCCTCGATCTCAAGCTGCAACGCCACAACTTCCAGCGCAGTCATTTTTCGCCTTCAAGTTTGCGGATTAATTTTGCCCGGGCTCTCAACAGCAAGCGTTCGGTTTCTACCTTGCTCAATCGCGACGGTCCTGCCGCGTTGTCATGGATCTGGCCGGGCCGAAGCTGCGCACCGGGCCCACGGAGCCGGGTCCGGCGGGCGTTCGGATCCACCCGATTCGCGACGCCTATGGGCGGGTCACTGCACCCCCGCGGATACGTGGTAGGCGGGGTCAGATTGACTCAGTACGTCCTGCTGCCGGCCCAACTGAATTTCAGTATCTCGGCGCGACGTTCCAGCAAGCACTAGCAAGGGCCGCCCGCCCTACGCCTGGCCGAGCTTTTCGCGCAGGCTGTCCAGGGCTCCCTGCTCGCCGCGCACACGGAAGAACGCACCTTCTTCGTCGGCGCGCTCGTCCAGCACCTCGCAGCGCGCGAATATGTCCCCGCGCAGCTGCTGGGCCGACCAGGGCAGGAATAACTCCGCTTCGACCAGATCCTGCCGGAAAAACGCAAGGATCGCCTGGTGCAGTTTCGCAACGTCGTCCGGTCGGCGCGCACTCATCACGATGCAGCCGGGATACTGTTCGCGCAGCGCGGCTTCGCGTTCGGCCTGCGCCGCCGCGTCGCCGACGTGGTCGATCTTGTTGAAGATGCGCAAACGCGGCACCTCCTGCGCACCAATCTCTTTCAGGACCTCTTCGGTGGTTTCAATCTGGCGCTCGAAGCCGGGATCGCTGGCATCGATGACGTGGAGCAGCAGCGAGGCATCCAGCGCCTCTTCGAGCGTGGACTTGAACGACGCGACCAGCCCGTGGGGCAGGTTCTTGATGAAGCCGACCGTGTCGCTGACCAGCACGCGCGGCACGCTCTCGGGGTGCAAGGTGCGCACCGTGGTGTCGAGCGTGGCGAACAGCTTGTTGGCGACCAGCACCTCGCTTCCGGTGAGGGCGCGCATCAGGGTGGACTTGCCCGCGTTGGTGTAGCCGACGAGCGCTACGCTGGCAAGCCCCTGGTGCGCCTGCCGCCGCGCGCGCTGCGTCTTGCGGTCCGCGTCCATCGCGGTGATTTCCTTCTGCAGCTCGGCGATGCGGTCGCGAATCTTGCGCTTGTCGAGCTCGGTGTTCGACTCGCCGGCGCCGCGGCCGCCGACGCCGCTGCGCTGCCGCCCTTGCGGCCCCGCAAGCTTCGCCGCCTCGCGCAGGCGCGGCGCCAGGTAGGCCAGGCGCGCAATCTCCACCTGCGCGCGCGCAGCCGGCGAGCGCGCATTGCGGTGGAAGATTTCGAGGATGAGCATGGTTCGATCCATCACCTGGCAGCCGACCTCGTTTTCGAGGTGGCGTGCCTGCGACGGCGATATCTCGTGGTCGACGAAGATGACGTCGATCGGGTGGGGGGAAACATCGTCTTCCAGCCCCTCGACGAACGTGGAGAGCCGATGCAACGGGTTCTGCGGCGCCTGGCCGGCCCCGCTTTCGCTGTCCTTTTCGCCATTCACGAAGTGGTGGATCTCCTGCCGCTTGCCGGCGCCCAGATAGGCCGTCGAGTCGAAGCCGGATCGCTTTTGCGTGAACGTGCGGGTGATCGTGAACCCCAGTGTCTTTGCCAGTTCGCGCAGCTCGGTCAGCGACGCCTCGAACTCGACGTCGCTGACGCTGGGCAGCTGCACCGCCGCCACGATGGCGTACCGGGGGTTTTCCTGGGCTTCTTTTTGCATGCTGCGTTTGCTTCTGTCGAGTGGGCGAAACTGGATAGTACCTGCCAATGCGATTGCCGCCGTCATTGCGCATGTGCAGGCCGCAGGCTGGTGCTTTTTTGCCGCCCAGGCAATCGATACGGGCCGTTCGCGCCTTTGATGGGTTCAGCAAATTACTTGAACTGTTGCCCGCTGCTCATTGATAACAAATGCTTTCAGGCATGCAGGCCCGTTGTGGCTAGCCCCGGCATTCATGATGGGGCGTGACGCGAATTCCGTGGCGTCGACAGCTGCTGTCCGTCCCACGGTTATGCGCGCGATCGCGCCCAGGCGAAGCCGCCCGCCGCAGCGGGCATAATCAGTCCTTTCGATCTCCCGAAGCAGCCCATGACCGCCCCCCGCCAGCCCATCCTGTCCCTGCTCGAAACCCGCGTCCTCGGCGTGCTCTGCGAGAAACAGCACACCGTGCCCGACACCTACCCCCTGTCCCTCAACGCCCTGGTGGCCGGCTGCAATCAGAAGACCAGCCGCCACCCCATCATCGAAGCCAGCGAGGCCGATGTGTTGTCCGCTATCGACAGCCTCAAGGGCCCGGCCCTGGTCATCGAGTCCAGCGGCGGCCGCGTGACCCGCTACGCCCACAACATGGAGCGGGCCCTGCGCCTGCCCTCGCAGTCCATCGCCCTGCTCACCGCGCTCATGCTGCGCGGCCCGCAGACCGCGGGCGAATTGCGCATCAACAGCGAGCGCCTGCACCGGTTCGCCGACATTTCGGCGGTGGAAGGCTTTCTGCAGGAGCTTGCCGAACGTCCGGACGGTGCCCTGGTGGTCGAACTGCCGCGCCAGCCCGGCTCCCGCGAGAATCGCTGGGTCCACCTGCTTTCCGGCACGCCCGCCATCGAGGACATCCCCCTCCCGGTTTCCCCGGCAACCGCTTCCTCCGCTGATGTCGCCGCAGGCGAGATCGCCGCACTCAAAGCAAACGTGGCCCGGCTGGAAGCGGAGCTTGTTGCGTTGAAGGGGGTGGTGGGCAAGCTGTGCGCGGAACTCGGCATGACGGACCAAGGCGGCTGACGCGGCGGGAATCTGCCTGGCCGGTTTTCCGGCCCGCCCGTTCCTGCCTATAGTAGTCATGGTGGTCTCCCGGATTGCGCCAGAGCGGAATTCGCCAGAATTCCATGTTAAATAACTGGATCAAAGTCAGGCTGTAAGCGACTGATTTTTTTGCTTGTTGATATCCAGGCCCAGAAGCCGGCGACGAATAGCCGCTGAATCATTCACAACAGGATTTCCATGCACTCGCATCGTCCTTCATTCATCACGGAACTGGCCAATCGGGTTTTCGGCGATCCGGCCAGGGCCTCCGACTGGCTCGACCGCCCTTGCGTGCAATTGGGCGGACATACGCCGCGCGATGTGCTGGGTAGCGACGATGGCGTGCGCCGGGTGGAGGAACTGCTGCGTCAGCTTGATGACGATCAGCGGCTCGATCCTGGGTGAATCAGATTCAGCCTGAAGCCCCCTCGGGCGTTTTCCCCACCGCGCAGATGTTCTTTCCCATTTCCAGTTCCTGCGCCTTGCGCTCGTCCGCGCTCGCCAGTCCGGCATTGGTCCGCTTGATCTCGACATAGGCCTCGGGAAACTCGGGCAGGTTCGCCAGGATGTAGTCGCAGAAGGCCGCCTCACCTTCGGCCAGCTTGAGCAGGCCCGGGTTGCGCCGCTTCAGCTCGCCCAGCGCGGCGCGGAAAACGCCGTTTTCATCACCTGTCCTGATATCGCTGAAATGCGCCGGCAAAACCTGCGTCTCGTCCGGCAGTTCTGCCATCCGCATCAGCGATTCGTAGAGCAGTGGCGTCCAGGCCTCCGCATTGCCGCCCAGGTCCGGGCGCGCGATCGACTCCAGAAACAGGCTGTCGCCGCTCAGGAGATAGCGTCCCTCGATAAGGAAGGCCACCATGCCCAGGGTATGCCCGGGAAAATGCAGCACTTCCACCCCGGCCGCGCCGACGCGAAACGTCTGCCCCGCTTCCAGCGGGCGATACGCGATGCGGGCGGGCAGCATGTCCATCGGGTGGATCGCATCGTAGGGGTGCAGGTGGTAGGGAATGTGATCGCCCTGTTCCAGCGCCGGTCCGCCGCTCAGGTGGTCGGCGTGCAGATGGGTATCCAGCACCCTCTCGATCTGTGCACCCACGGCGGCGGCCAGCTCGTGATAGGTCTCGATGTGGCGGGCGGGGTCGAACACCGCGGCGCGATGCTCGCTCACCAGCACATGGCTCACGCAGCCGCGGGCCGGACGCACCACCTGGTAAAGCGAAAAGCGTTCGGTTTCCTCGATCGGGCGCCAATAGTAAAAATTGCCCCAGGCCTCCATGCCGCCGTCCAGGTTCGCCGCATCGAAACCCAGGCGGCGTAGCCCCTCGGCCACGTAATTGGAGGTATTGCCTTCGGCGCAGACGGCGAGGATGGGCTGGTCTTGCGGCAGCTGTTCCATCAGTTGCGCCTGCACCCCGCGCTTCACCGCTTCGGTGACGTCCTCTTCCTCGCCTTCCAGGTCGAGCAGCTCGAAATAGGGGATATTCAGCATGGGGACAGAACGCGGGCCTTCCACCCGCCAGCGTTCGAACTCGTCGTGGTTGCGAACATCGAGAATGAACAGCGGCTCATTGCGCAGTAGCCGTTCCCACACCTGCTGCGGCGTCGAGCCGGTCGTGACTTGATTCATTGGATACCTTTCCTTGTGGAGCCTCCCTGCTTCGGAGCATCGTGCGGTTTAGAACCCATGACAGGCCTTCCTGACCCGCCTCAGATTCAAAATATAGGCCATCACTGGCTACCGACAATCCGCATCTACCGCGTCAAAGGCCGCATTCAATATTAGCCAGAATGGACCGTTAACCCCCCAAAGCCTTAAAGACCACAACCTGATGCAAAAAATTGGTGCACGCCTGAGTGCATACGTAGTTGACGATGTCCGATAGCCAGAAAAATCCATTCAAGAACCCTGGTGCAACAGGAAACGCCAGGAAATGCGCGATGACATTGCGTATCCGCCTGCTGCTGCTTGTGCTGCTCGCCACACTGCCGGCACTGGCAGTCATCATCGACACGGGTATCGACCAGCACCGGCACCTGAAGGCCGATGCCCGGCAATCTGTGCTGAAGTTTGCTCGCTTCGCTGTCAATTACCATGGTTCACGTGTCGCCGAAACGCAGCGGCTGCTCAACCTGATAGGCGAAATGCCGCAGGTACGCGAACTCAAGCCGCAGGGCTGCAATTCCTTGCTGGAAGAGCTGCTGTTCGGCAACCTGAGCTATGCAAACTTCGGTGTCATTCGTCCCAATGGCGACGTGGCCTGTAGCGGCGTGCGCCCCGCCACGCCGGTCAATGTCGCCGACCGTGCCTACTTCCGGACTGTCATGCAAACCAGGCGCCTGAGCGTAGGCGACTACCAGGTTGGCCGCTTCGTGAAAAAACCGGTCCAGGTCATTGCACAGCCCCTCCTGAATGCCGGGCAGGAGGTGCACAGCGTCGTCTATGCCGCGCTGAACCTGGAATGGCTCAAACAGTTTCTCCCGTTGTCGGAGCTGCCGCCCGGCTCGGTCGTTACGGTTATCGATCGCCATGGCATCATCCTTGCGCACGGCCCCGACCCGAAGGGACATTGGACCGGCATCAACGTGGAAAAGGATGTCTCCATTGCACGGCAATTCATCGCCAGCGGACAGGGCGAAACGGTCAGGGAAGGGCATGGCGTGGATGGCGTGCATCGGGTCTACGCCCTGGCCAGGCTTGGTTCGGCCGCCGACAGCTACGGCTACATCATGGTCGGCATCCCCTCCGGGGAACTCGACGCTGCACTCAACGCAGCGCTCTTGCCCCGCATTGCGTTTTTTAGCGCTACGCTCCTCGCAATCATGCTGCTCGCCTGGTTTGGCAGTGAGGCCCTGATTCTGAAGCGCACGCGCATCCTCACCACGTTCACAAGGCAGATAGGCAGCGGCGACTTCAGCGCACGCGCCAGGATTCCCGGCAATGACGAAATCGCGCATCTCGCCGACGAATTTAACCAAATGGGCGAAACGCTGCAAAAAGGTCATCACCAGATTCAGCGCCTCAACCGTATTCACGCGGTACTCAGCGGCATCAATGGCGCCATCCTGCGAATTCGGGAACGCGATGCACTGTTGCGCGAGGCGTGTCAGATCGCGGTGCAACGCGGTGAATTGCGATTTGCCTGGATCGGGCTGATCGATGCGGCGACCGGCAAAATCGACAAGGCCGCCTGGCATGGCAATGGCGAGGGCTATCTACACGCACTTTGCCTGTCACCCCATCCCGGAGCCATGGACGAACGCTATCCATGTGCCGTGGCCATGTTCGAGAACCGTCCCGTCATCCACAACGAGGTGGAGCGCGAGAAAGCCCTTGCGCCCTGGCTCGGGCAGGCGCTTGCATATGGCTTCCGCGCTGTTGCAATCTTTCCGTTGCACCGTGAGGGCGAAGTTATCGGGGTCATTGGTCTTTATTCCGATGAGGCGCATTTCTTTGACACCGCGGAAACCGACCTGTTTCTGGAACTCGCGGCCGACATTTCGCTTGGCCTCGAATATATCGACAAAGACCAGCGCATCGCACACATGCTCTACCATGATTCGCTTACCGGCCTGCCGAATCGAAAGCTTTGCGAAGACCGCCTGCAGCAGGCGATTGCGCGAGCAAACCCCCACAACCGCTACGTCGGCGTGATCGTGGTCAATATCACGGGATTCCGCCGTGTAGTCGGCATTTATGGCAACCATGTCGCCGACGAAACCTTGAACATGGTCGCCAAGCACCTGCTTGGGCAGGTGCGCGAGGGCGATACGGTGGCCCGCCTCGAAGGTGATGAGTTCGCGATAGTTCTCAGCGATATGGCATCAATGCAGGATGCCGTCCGTCTCGCCAAGTTTCTGGTTTCAGCAATCCCCCTCGTCGCGCGTTGTGCCGAGCAGAACATTCATCTGACCATGCGCGGAGGGGTCGCCATCTATCCGGGTGACGGCGAGGATTCAACGAGTCTTCTTGGAAACGCAACACTGGCCTGCACCGGCGGCAAAGACGCCCGCCTTCATTCGGTCAATTTCTATTCGTCCGATATCCAAAAGACCGCGAAGGAGCGGGAACAACTCGAGCAAGCGCTGCGGCATGCCATTGAGGAAGGCCGTGAGCTCGAGCTGCACTACCAGCCGGTCGTGGAAATCGCATCGAACCGCATCGTCAGTCTGGAAGCGCTCGCGCGCTGGAACAGTCCGGAATTCGGCGCTGTTTCACCGGCACGCTTTATTCCTGTTGCCGAGGAAAGCGGCCTGATCATGCCGCTCGGGGACTGGGTATTGCGTGCCGCCTGCCGACAAATCGATGCATGGCGCCAGCTCGGGATAAATGAGATTCGCGTCGCGATCAACGTTTCGTTTCATCAACTGCGCGACGCTGATTTCATCGAGCGGCTGTGCAGCGCCGTCGATGACACGGCGCCACAGGGGCAGAGTCAACTCGCCATCGAACTGACGGAAAGCGAGTTGATGGACAACATCGAGATGACCCTTGCCCAGCTCAAAATACTCAAAGACCGGAACTTCACCATTTACATCGACGACTTCGGCACAGGCTACTCATCCCTGAGCTACCTGCAAAGACTGCCGGTGCATGTGCTCAAAATCGACCAGAGTTTTGTCGGCATGCTGGGCAAATCCGAAAGCAGCACCGCCATTGTGCGCACCATCGTCGCGCTGGCCCAAAGCCTCAAACTCAAGACCATCGCCGAAGGCGTCGAAACGTCGCAGCAGCTTGCCCTGCTGCATCAACTCGGCTGCGACTACGCACAGGGCTATCTGTTCAGCAAGCCGAAACCCGCTGCCGAGATCACCCGATTGCTCCAGATAGGGACGCTTGCGCCGGAACGCTAGGTGTTGAGTTGCAATAGGTTGTTCCCGGCAAGCCGTGAAGCTGGAGGTTTGTAGCCGAGGGCCGAGTGAGGCCTTCTGGCGTTGTAGTAAGCCAAAAATGCCGGTAGCCAGGCAGTGCGCTCCGCACTGTTGTTC
>JAGXGM010000031.1 GCA_024636675.1 Hydrogenophilales bacterium
ACTTCAATTCAAGTGTGAGCATTTATGCTAGCTGTCAGACCAGCCTAAGCCAGCCCAACTACCGCACCAACACCCACACCTATCGGCTGTAAATTGTTAAAGATCAATCTCTTACTGACTTCGCTTTCGTTGCGTTGCCGTTTCGAGAGGTGCGCATTCTACGTGGTTCACATAAAACGTCAACACTTATTTCGAAATGGTTGCGGGGGCAGGATTTGAACCTACGACCTTCGGGTTATGAGCCCGACGAGCTGCCAGACTGCTCCACCCCGCGCCTGTCGCAATGTTTCGCGTCAATCGAGAAGCGGAACTATAGCAAAGCGCCCCCGGGGACGTCAACACTTCTTTGCCTTTTTGGTCAGACCCGCCTGTCGAAAAAGCCGGATCTCCAATGATTTCAACAGGCTGGCGATAGCCCGGCGATATTGCCCCGCACATGGCAGGGCGGCACCAATCCCGGCTTGGGCGCCATGGCCGTGGTTTCTGCACAATTAACAGGCAGACAGGGCGTTGTCCTTGTCGCTACCATGCAAGGTTTGAATGGATGGGGGGTTGATTGTGCGCATGACTGAGTTTTCCCTTTCGCGCCTGCCGCGCATCGAATTTGGCGCCGGCGTGCTGGCCAAGTTGCCGGCCATCGCCCGCGGATATGGCGTGCGCGCATTGCTTGTGACCGGTTCCGGCTCGCTGAAAAGTTCGCCGTTCTGGCCTGACGTGACCGGCGGGCTGGCCGCGCAGGGCATTTCGTGGTTGCACCTTGCCATTCAGGGCGAGCCGTCGCCGCAGATGGTGGACGAAGCCGTGCGTGCCTTGCGCGCAGAGCCTGCCGATGTCGTGATAGGCATCGGCGGCGGCGGCGCGCTGGACGCCGCCAAGGCGATTGCCGGCCTGCTCAAACCCGGCAATTCAGTAATGGATCACCTGGAGGGCGTGGGCCCGGAGCTGCCGTATGGCGGCCCGGCCACCCCGTTCATCGCCGTGCCGACGACTGCGGGCACCGGGTCGGAAGCAACCAAGAATGCGGTGCTGAGTGTGCAGGGAACGGATGGCTTCAAGAAATCCTTCCGTGACGAGAAACTGGTGGCGGAAGTCGCGCTGGTTGACCCCGACCTGCTGGCGACCTGTCCGCTTCCCGTGATTGCGGCGAACGGTATGGATGCTTTCACCCAGCTGCTGGAATCCTATGTCTCCAGCCACGCCGCGCCGCTGACAGACTCGCTCGCCTGGGGCGGCATGAAAGCCGCGCGCGACGGCTTGCTGGCCCTGTATGCCGATGCCGGCAACGGGGCGGCGCGCGAACGGATGGCGTATGCGGCACTGGTGTCGGGGATCACGCTGGCGCAGGTCGGGCTCGGCTCGGTGCACGGACTGGCCGCACCGCTGGGGGCCTTTTTCCCGATTCCGCATGGTGCAGCGTGCGGAACGCTGGTCGCGACAGCTACGCGCATCAATATCGACACGCTCCGCGCGCGCGAAGCTGACGGTCATCCTGCGCTGGAAAAGTATGCGCAGGTTGGACGCCTGTTAAGCCGACAGGGCGCGCTGGACCAGGCCGCCGCGCATGCCGCCCTGATCGACACGCTGGAAGCCTGGACGCGCGAACTCAAGCTGCCGCGGCTTTCGCACTATGGCGTCACGCCGGCCGACATCCCGCGCATAGTGGCCAACAGTCGCGGCAGCAGTATGAAAACCAATCCGGTCCTGCTTGAGGACGGCGAAATCTCGGCCATCCTCATCGCGCGAATCTGACTGCACTGCACTCAAGTTAGGCGCCCGCCATCCGCTATTTCTGCGACCTAACTGATGGAGCACAACATGTCCGGCCTGCTGGTTCTTTTTATCGTGCTCGCGCTGTTCGCCGTTTTCGGCGTATTCATCTTCAATCAGCTGGTGACGCTGAAACACAGCGTCGGCAAGGCGTGGGCCAACATCGACATTCTGCTCAAGCAGCGTCATGACGAATTGCCCAAGCTGGTCGAGACCTGCAAGCAGTACATGCAGTTCGAGCAGGAGACGCTGGAGAAGGTGATGCAGGCACGCAGCCAGGTGGCCAGCGCGCGCGCATCGCACGACATTCCCGCGCTGGGCCAGGCCGAAGGCGCATTGCGGCTGGGGCTGGGCAATCTGTTTGCGGTGGCCGAGGCCTACCCCGAGCTGAAAACCAACGAGACCTTCCAGCACCTGCAGGCGCGTATCAGCGGCCTGGAAAACGCCATTGCCGACCGTCGCGAGTTCTACAACGATTCGGTCAACGTCAACAACGTGCGCGTCGAGCAGTTCCCCGACACCGTCGTCGCCCGGATGTTCGGCTTCCGCCAGTTTCCGCTGCTGCGGTTTGCCGCCGAAGAGAAGAAAGACGTCGACCTGAAACAACTGTTCAATAGTTGATGCTCGGCGTGCGCACGGTGGTCGAATGGCGGCACGACTTTGGCAATTTTGCGCTGGGGGGCGGCAACCTGGCCATCCTGCTGCTCGGTTTCCAGCTGCACTCGCGCATCGGCTGGCAGATCAGCTTTGCGCTGGTCGGGCTGACCAGCTTCTGGGCGTGGCAAGCCAACCTCAAGCGCTATCGAACCGTGGCGGACACGCCGACCTCGCGCATCGCGTCGGCGCCTCAAGGCTATATCGAGCTGGTCGGACGCGGCCAGCAGCCGCCGGGCGCCGGCCTCGTCAGCCCGATCAGCGGCCTGCCCTGCCTGTGGTACCGCTACCGCATCGAACGCAAGAACGGCGACCGCTGGGAACATGTCGAGTCCGGGATGTCGCACGATACCTTCGGCATCAGCGACGGCAGCGGCCAAGTGCTGATCGACCCTGACGGGGCCGAAATCCTCACCTCGCGCAAGCAGGTTTCCAACGCTGGGGGCTATCGTCAAACCGAGTGGACGCTGATTGAAGGCGAGACCATTTACGTCATTGGCGAGCACGTCACCCTGGGCGGCCCCAATGCCGTGCTCGACAATAAATCCGATCTGGCCGCCCTGCTGGCCGGATGGAAACGCGACAAGACCGCCCTGCTGGCGCGCTTCGATGCCAACCGCGACGGCGAAATCAGCCTCGACGAATGGGCGCGCGCGCGCCAGGCTGCATCCGACGAGGTCGACCGCGCCCACCTCGACATCCGTCTGAAGGATGGCATCCACCTCATGCGCCAGCCGGCGCACGGTCGCCCGTTCCTCGTTGCCAACCGCGAGGTCACCGCACTGGTGCGGCATTTCCGCCTGTGGAGCTGGGCGCATCTGGCGCTGATCATGGCCGCGCTGGCAGGCCTGGCCTTCGTCGAACGCGCGTTCTGAGCGACGCTTGCCCTACCCGAATTCGCGCCCTATAGTTGGGTTACGGAGGACGCCCCATGAAACACGCCATACCTGAAACACCCCCCGACTACGATCACACCCGCATCATCGAGCGGCCCGATGGCTGCTACTGGATCGATGCCGATACCGGCGAGGAATACGGCCCCTTCACGAGCATGCTGGAAGCCGTGCAGGACATGGAATACAACGCCGAAAGCGACTTCGAGCCCGGCGAGACGGTGGCAGAAGCCGAAGACGAAATAGGCATAACCGACTGGATCGATCCCGACACCGGCGAGCCCGGCGAACAAGCTCACCGCCCGGTTGAGTGAGTCCCCGCCGAGCCTGGCCGGCCGGATTTGAATGGCGCCGCGGACTCCGCGGCCCGCGCCTCGCGCTCGAACGCATTGTCGCGATACGGATGGCCGCCGCGCATCCAGGCGAGCAGGCCGGCTAGCGGATACAGCACCAGCAGCAAGACCCCCCAGCGCTCGAACTGCCTGACATGCGCACGCTCATGCACACGGGTTGCCGACAGCGCATCCAGCGAGACGCCCACCACCACATGACCCAGCGTGATCGCCGCCACCGCACCGCTGAAAGGGAAACCCCGTCTTAACACCCGTGCTGGCCAGCCGCCCGCGGCCTCCAGCACACCGTCCACCCGCAGCAAGGTTCCGCCGCCGCTGCGTGCGACGACCGCCACCAGCATACCGAACAGGGTCACCGGAAGCGCCCACAGATAAAGCAAGACCCGCAGCATTATCAGAGTCGCATTCCAGAATCCGGATGCAGGCCCAATGGCCGTCTGGTTCGGATGTTCGGTCCGGCGGCGCCCGGGCCGGGGAAGCCCGGTGGTGCTGCCATCAATATCGGCACATTCACGTTCGTCCGTGCCGGTTCAAGCATTCAATCAATGTCGGTCGGGCCGGCAAACCAGCGGGCGTCCGGCAAACCGTGGCGCACAAAATGCGGCCGGGCCTGATCCAGCTGCGCTGCAGTGCCCGCTGCATAAACATCGAATCGATGCAGGTCGGGGTAATCCGTCACGATGCCGGCCAGCACGACATCGAGGTCGTCGCTCTGCGCGTGCGGCACGTAATTGAAATTGTCCAGCGCATCGGCCCAGGCGCGGCACAGGTTGTCCTGATAATGGCCGGCCTCGTCAGCCAGCCAGTGCAGGTCCATCGACTCGGCCAGCTCCAGCGACATGGCATGCTGGATCAGGCTCTTGACCGGCGCGAAGCCGGCGCCGAATGCGAGAAAAATTACCGGCCGCGGCGAGTCCTCGTCCAGCACGAACTCGCCGAACGGCCCTTCCAGCTTCACCGTGTCGTTGGCTTTCAGCGCGGTGAACAGCGTCTCGGCGAAGGCATCGCCGGGGCGGCGCGGAATCTGCACCTCGATGTGGCGGTCGTCGCACGGGCAACTGGCGATCGCATAGCGTCCGCTCACGCCATCGACCTCGACCTCGATGCATTGCCCGCCGAGGTAGCGCAGGCGCTGGCTGCGCGGCGCCAGAATGTGCAACGCCGCCATCTGCGGGTTAAACACCTCGACCGATTTGACCTTGGCGGTGATCTGCTGCAGCGGAATGTCGCGCGCCTCGGCCACATTGGCCTCGATCACCACATCGTTCACCGGTGCATAAGCGCACAACAGAATCACGCCGGCGTCCTTTTCGGCCTGCTTCAGCACATAGTCGTGGGCATGGATTTTCTGGACCTCGCCCGACACCACGCGCGCCTTGCACTCGCCGCAGTTGCCGTTGCTGCAGCCGTAGCTGAGCGACACCCCGTTGCGTAGCGCAGACTCGAGCAGCGTGTCGTTGCCGTCCACATAGAATTCGTGGCCACTGGGCTGAATGGTCACATGAGCTGACATGAGTTTAAGTATCCTTTCCTGTGCAATCACCGCCTGCGCCAGTACGGCATCCGGCGGCGTTTCGGCCAGATTTCGCAATAGAAACGCGCGCAGCGTATGCAGCGCATGGTGCGTCTCGGCGCTCGCATTTTCATCGAGCTCTTCGATCTTCTCGTCCAGCCAGGCCATCACATTGCCGTAGTGCAGCAACAGCGCTTTGGCCGCCGCGTAGTCGTCGCCCAGTTCGTTCAGGCGGGCCACCAGCACATCCTTGTCCGGCAGCGCGCGCTCGCGCACCCGCTTGGCAAACGCCTTGTCCTTGATTTC
>JAGXGM010000032.1 GCA_024636675.1 Hydrogenophilales bacterium
CGCCGGCAACGCCGCCGTCAACAGCGCATCGAAACCCAGTGCGGTCCAGCTGCCGCGCCCGAAGGCCGCGTTCGCCAGCAGGATCAGCACGCCGGCAAAGGTGGCGCGCCAGAACCCGAACATCAGCGTCAGCGCCGCCACGCCATAAAAGTGGAATGTAAGACCCGGCTTGATGCCGGTGCGGATCTGCCACAGCGCCAGCATCGCCACCGTGGCGGCCAGAAACAGGTTCAGCCGCGCCGGCTCGGCAAGCCGGCGCCAGTCGCCCGACATCAGCCAGCGCAAGCCCAGCCAGGCCAGCCCCAGCCAGCCAATCAGATAAAAGGATGCGGGCAACAGTGATGTGGACAGGCCCGGCGCGGTAAAATTCATGGGTGGATTTTACGCGATGCGCCGTCCCCTTTCTTCGAGTCCCAGCCATGTCCGCCAGCCCCGTATCAAAATCCCCCAATGCCCCGCTCGGCGACGCCGAGATCGATGCGCTGGCCGACCTGGTCGACCTGATCGACGAGCGCACCGAGGTGCCGATCTCGCTGGAAGGCCTCGACGGCTTCATCACCGCGCTGGCGTGCAGCCCGCGCGCGATCGCGCCCGAAGAGTATTTCCCGGTGCTGCTCGACCGCCCCGACGGCCTCGCCACGGTGTTCGAGGACGCGGCCGACGAAGCGCGCTTTCTAGCGCTGTTCGAGCGCCGCCGCAAGGAGATCGGCCGCGCGCTCGCCGCGCCGATCGAGAACCTGGCCGACCCCAAGGCGCTGTCGCCGCTGGTCATGGACTGGGACGGCCTGCTGGCCGAACTGCCGCCGGCCGAGGCCAAACGCCTCAGGGACGCCGGCATTCCGCCCCATGCCCAGCTGTGGGCCGCCGGTTTCCTGCTGGCGGTGGAGCACTGGGAGGACAACTGGAGCCTGCCCGCCGGCAGCAAGGACGAAGCCTTCGTCGACGAGGTGCTCGATCCCTTCTATGTGCTGGCGGCGCCGCTCGACGAACTCAGTCCCGAAGAACTGGCCGTCCGCCGTGAAGATCACCTCGCCCTCGCTCTCTGGGGCGCCTATGAACTGCGCGAATTCTGGCTCGACCGCGGCCACGCCCCGCGCGCCTGAATATTTGTAACTTGCATCCTGTAACGTGCTTCTCGATATGAAACTCGTCCTGTTCGATCTCGACAACACCCTGCTCGCCGGCGATTCGGACTATGAGTGGGGGCAGTTCCTCATCGCCAAGGGCGCGGTCGACGGCCCCCACTACGAGGCGAGGAACCGCGCCTTCTACGAGGACTACAAGGCCGGGCGGCTCGACATCTATGCCTTTCTCGCATTTGCCCTGCGCCCGCTCGCCACCCATTCGCGCGAGCAACTCGACGCCTGGCGCGCCGAATACCTGGAAACACGCATCAAGCCGATGATCCTCCAGGCCGCGCGCGACCTGGTCCACAGGCACCTCGACGAAGCCGACCTGGTCGCCGTCATTACTGCCACCAACAGCTTCGTCACCGCCCCGATCGCAAAGGAGTTCGGCATTCCCCACCTGATCGCCACCGAACCCGAGGAAATTGACGGCTGCTTCACCGGTGAGGTCGCGGGCACCCCTTGCTTCCGCGAAGGCAAAGTGGTCCGCCTCGAACACTTTCTCGAAGCCCACGGCACCCGGCTGGACCGCCTCGATACCAGCTGGTTCTACAGCGACTCGCATAATGACCTGCCGCTGCTGGAAAAAGTCCGCCATCCAGTCGCGGTCGATCCCGACCCCATCCTGCTTGGCCATGCCGAGGCGCAGGGTTGGCCGGTGATTTCATTGCGTCACTAATATTGAAGATAATGCAGGCTGAAACCGCAGATCGATCGCCCATGTCCGCCACCACCACCCTTGCCGAAAGCGTTACCCGGCAGCGCGACGCGCTGGCCGACCTGTTGCGCGAGCCGCTGGCGCTGGCCGCCGAGGCGTGCAGCCGGGCCTGGCCCAACCGCGCCGGGCTCAACGCTGCGCTGATGCATGCGCTTACGACGATTCCCGCATGCAAGTATCTGTACGCGCTGGACACCCGTGCGATCCAGCTCTCCGACAACATCAGCCGCGAGGGCCTGATCGAGACGGATTACGGGCGCGACCGATCCGACCGCCCTTACATGCGTGAAGCAGTGCCGAACCAGGGGTTTTTGCTGACCCAGGCCTACATCAGCCTGCGCGCCAAGCGGCCGTCGCTCACTGCGATCCAGATCGTTCGCGACGACGATGGCCGGGTGCTCGGCTTTGTCGGCGCCGACTTCGATCTGCGCGACCTGCCGATCACCGCCAAGCTGTACGACGAGCCCACCTACTGGCGCCAGATCAAGGGCGACCCGGCAATCCGCGGCGCGGTGTTCCACCAGACCCGCAGCGACAGCCAGATGGATCTCAACCTCGACACCGTGCTGAGCGTGATGGAAGAGCTGATGACGGATCACGGCATCTTCCACGGCAAACTGCATTTTTCCAGCAGCCGCGCCACCATGTGGGTGATCGATGACCCCTATCGCTACCGCCTGCTCGATATCGAGGCGCTGACCGACCCCGACACCTGCCTGATCTATCCGCACCATGAATACCCGGCCGACGCCGTGGTGCCGCGAGAGCATGTCCGCCCGGTGCTCGACGGCCTGCGCGCGCTGCGCTTCATGGACGAGACGTTTTATCTGCGCGCCGGTTCGCTCAACATTTTCAACGGCATGGTCGGCCTCACTTTCTCGTGCGACGGCTCGCATTACCTGCCGTGGGACGAATTCCTTTCCAAGGGTTACGACTTCTGGGCGCCGGACTACCTGTCGAACCAGAGTTGTCCGATCTGAGCCGCGCGGAGGAAACACGGCGCCACGCTGGATCGCCCATAAAAAAACCCGCCATATGGCGGGTTTTTTTATGCAGACGCGGCTCAGCCGACCATCGGCCTGCGTCGTGCACGCAGACGCAGGCCGATCAGGCCAAGCCCGGCCAGCAGCATGGCCCACTCGCCCGGTTCCGGAACAGATGCCACCACCAGCGTGTCGCCCGAAGAAAGCCCGATGTTGAAGGTGGCGGTATTGAAGAAATTCGCCGTTCCGCTGTCACCGCCCGCGCCGGTCAGAAGTGCAGCGCCAATATAGAAAGGCGTGTCGTAGGTGAAGTCGAAGCTGCCAGCGAACAGCTGATCGATCGCTTTGATGCTATTCCCCGACACACTGTCCACATAGTAGGCCAGCACGTTGGTGCCCCCCGGCGTGTTGAACGCATCAAGCTGGCTATTCAGCCAGCTTGATGTATTCGAGACAGTCAGGGTGGAGAAATCGATGTCGAAGCTTGTCGGCAGCGTGCTGGAAACCGCCAGCACATAGCCGACGCCCGCGCCGGCGAAACCGCTCGATGTCAGGCCGCCATCCAGTGCCGCGGAAAAACTCGCGCTGCCTGTGCCCGAACCGCCACTGATCGTGTACTGGTCCCACCACAGGCTACCGGCGTAGGCCAGTGTATTGGTCGTCGTGCCGCTGGTGGCCTGGTTGATCCCGAAATCGGTCTGCGCCGAGGAGGTGAAGCCCGATCCGATGACGCTGACCTCGGTAGTGTCATTGGTCCAATCGGTCGCTATTCCCAAAGCACCTGCGCCCGAGATCAGGCCGTAATCCGCAAGCGCCGCAAAAGACACGGGGGAATGAAAGCCTAAAACGCCCGCAAAGAGCGCCGCGGTCACTGTTGCATGTGACGTTTTCATGAATTCTCCTCAGGTTGATATGCAAACACGCAGCATTCCTAGCAATAATCAGTCCAGTCTAAAAATACAATTGTTTATAAACACAATTAATCGAAATACCGAAGATCGATTGAATCCACTGTAAAAAAACCGACACATTTTCCCAACCAGCCCCGGATCTGTGTATTCGCCGTGTAAAAAAATCCGACAACACCCAGCGCCGGGGGGAATTGCGGAAGCAGCGACAGAAAATGCCTTGTACGCGCCGCCCGGAAAGCCTCTCCAGCACTCAGGGTTGAAGCACAAGCCCTCCCCGGCGGATAATGCATGATTGCGTCGGGCTGCCTGCTTTGGAAACCTACATCCTCATCCTCATTTCCACGGTGTTCGTGAACAACATCGTGATGGCCAAGATTCTCGGCCTGTGCCCTTTCATGGGGGTGTCGAAAAGACTGGAAACGTCGATCAGCATGGGGCTGGCGACGACTTTCGTGCTGACGCTGGCGTCCGGCGCGAGCTACCTCATCAACGAGTACCTGCTCGGCACCGAGTTGTTCTACCTGCGCACGCTGTCGTTCATCGTGGTGATCGCCGGCATCGTGCAGTTCACCGAGATGTTCATCCGCAAGACCAGCCCGGTGCTGTATCAGGTGCTGGGCATCTATCTGCCCTTGATCACCACCAATTGCGCGGTGCTGGGGATTCCACTCCTGAACGTGCAGGCGCAGCACGGCTTTGTCGAGTCGCTGTTTTTCGGCGCCGGCGGCGCGATCGGCTTCTCCCTGGTGCTGATCCTGTTTTCCGGCATTCGTGAGCGACTCGATACCTGCGACGTGCCGTCGCCATTCAAGGGCACCAGCATCGCCATGATCACTGCCGGGCTGATGTCGCTCGCCTTCATGGGCTTCTCCGGGCTGGTGAAATAATGCTAACCGCCATTCTGGTGATGGTCGCCCTGGCCGTGGTCATCGGCCTGGTGCTCGGCTGGTCGGCAATCCGCTTCAAGGTGGAGGGCAACCCGCTAGCGGAAAAGATCGACGCCATCCTGCCGCAGACACAGTGCGGACAATGCGGTTTCCCCGGCTGCCGGCCCTATGCCGAGGCAATCGCCAAGGGCGAGGCCGACATCAATCAGTGCCCGCCCGGTGGCGAGGACGGGGTGAAGAAACTTGCCGAACTGCTGGGGGTGGAGCCCAAACCGCTGGACGAAACCCACGGCACGCCGAAGCCGAAATCGGTCGCCGTCATCGACGAGCAGACCTGCATCGGCTGCACCCTGTGCATCCAGGCCTGCCCGGTCGACGCCATCGTCGGCGCGGCCAAGCAGATGCACACCATCGTTGCCGACGAATGCACCGGTTGCGAACTGTGCCTGCCGCCCTGCCCGGTGGATTGCATCACCATGGTGCCGGTCGCTGAAGATCTGCCGCACTGGAAATGGAAACATCCGGTCATCATGCTCAAAGAAGTGCCATGAGCCGAACCCTCCATACTTTCAAGGGCGGTGTGCATCCGCCCGAGCACAAGTCGGAGTCGAACTCGCGTCCGATTCACGCAGCGCCCGTGCCGAGAGAGCTGGTCATCCCGATGCGCCAGCACATGGGCTCCCCGGCCAAGCCGGTGGTCGGCGTAGGTGAGCGGGTACTGAAAGGCCAGCTGATAGGTGAGGCGGACGGTTATATTTCCTCTGCCGTCCATGCATCGAGTTCCGGCATCGTCCGCGCGATCGGCCTCGCCGCCGTGCCGCATGTCTCGGGCCTGCCGGACGAATGCATCACGATCGAAACCGACGGCCTCGACGAGTGGATAGACCATGCCCCGCTCGACTACCGCGCGATGGAGCCGTCCGACCTGCGCATGCGGCTGCGCGACATGGGGCTGGCCGGGCTTGGCGGCGCGGTGTTCCCCAGCGCAGTCAAGCTCGACCCCGGCGCGCGCCACCATTGCCCCACCCTGATTATCAATGGCGGCGAGTGCGAACCATGGATCACCTGCGACGACGTGCTGATGCGCCACCATGCCGGCGACATCCTGCAGGGGGTTGCAGTGATGCGGCATCTGCTCGGCAGCACGGAAATCCTGATCGGCATCGAGGACAACAAACCCGAAGCCATCGCTGCGATGCAGGCCGCTGCCACCATGATGGACTTCGCGGTTGAAGTCGTCACACTGCCGACGATCTACCCCGCAGGCGGCGCCAAGCAGATGATCGAGATGCTGACCGGCAAGCAGGTGCCTTCCGGCAAGCTCTCAACCGACATCGGCATCCAGGTATTCAACGTCGGCACCGCCCACGCCCTGGCGCGTGCGGTGCATCACGGCGAGCCGCTGATCTCGCGCCTGGTCACGGTCACGGGCCATGTGCTGCGCCCGCAGAACTTCGACGTGCTGATCGGCACCCCGATGCAGGTGCTGATCGACCTGGCGGGCGATCGCGACGGCAGTACCGGTGTGCTGATGGGCGGACCGATGATGGGCATGCCGATGCCGCATACGATTCCGCACGGGCTTCAGCCCGTAGCGGATCGGAGTCCCCTTGTGGGGGACTTGGGGGTGCCGGTGGTCAAGGCCACCAACTGCATCCTGGTTCAATCGAAAGAACTGTTTCCGCCGCTGCCCAAAGCGCTGCCGTGCATCCGCTGCATCCGTTGTGCCGACGCCTGCCCGGCCGAACTGCAGCCGCAGGAACTGTTCCGCTTTGCCAAGGCTGGCGACTTTGGCCGGGCGCAGGAATACCACCTGTTCGACTGCATTGAATGCGGCTGCTGCAGCTACGTCTGCCCCAGCCATATTCCGCTGGTCGATTTCTATCGCTACGCAAAGAGCGAGATATGGACCCGCGAGAAGGAAAAACGCGCCGCCGACCTGGCGCGCGAACGCCACGAATTCCGCCAGTTCCGGCTGGAGCGCGAGAAAAAGGAAAAGGCCGAGAAACTCGCCGCCAAGGCGCAGGCCAAGCGCGCCGAACTCGCGGCGACGCCCGCGGACGAGCGTGCCGCCCCCACCGATGCTGACGCCAAGAAGGCGCTGATCGCCGCCGCGCTGGCGCGCGCGCAGGCGAAAAAGGCCGAGGCCGCGCCGAAGAACATCGAGCATCTGGCCCCCGACACACAGCGCGAGATCAATGAGATCGAGGCGCGCCGGGCTAAAATCCGCGAAATGGCGCGCCAACCGCTGGAGCCCGAAGAAAAGACGTAAGGAAATGCAAAATCATTTATTCCTAGTCATTGCGAACGCGGCGAGCGCGGCGGCCTTTAGCCATGAAGCTGAAGGCCATGGCGGGATGCAATCCAGAACGCCCGGAGGACATACGTGCCAGCAGTGTCCATAAACGCCGGATCGCCCGACAAGGGAACGCCGATCCACTACGCGCCGAAGTCCCGCAATGCGGGAGGGGATCGTATGCCGCGGCCCTGCGTGCCTCGCGATGCCCGGGCTAATCAGATTGCCCTTCAGGCATCAGGAAAGAAAACCATTCATGCCCTCGCCATTCATCCTTGATCGCAGCAGCGTCACCCAGGTCATGGCCTGGGTGCTGGCCGCCCTGCTGCCCGGCATCGCGGCATACGTCTGGCTGTTCGGACCCGGCATCCTGGTCACGCTCGCCCTCGCCACCGTCACTGCGCTGGCAGGCGAAGCCGCGATGCTTAAAGCACGTGGCTATCCGGCCAAGCCCTTCCTGCTCGACCTGTCGGCCATCGTCACCGCCTGGCTGCTGGCCTTGTCGCTGCCCGCGCTTGCGCCGTGGTGGCTGATCGTCACCGGCACGCTGTTCGCCATCATCGTCGCCAAGCATCTGTACGGCGGGCTGGGGCAGAACATCTTCAACCCGGCGATGGTCGGCTACGCGGTGCTGATCGTGTCGTTTCCGCTGCAGATGACGCAATGGCCGGGACCGCTTTCGCTCACCGACGCGCCACTCACACTGGCGCAAAGCGCGAGCGTTATTTTCGGCGGCGACCTGCCAAAGGCCGTGCTCGATGCGGTGACCATGGCCACCCCGCTGGATGCCCTGCGCACCGGCCTGCTGCAGCAATACACGGTGGACGAGATCATGACGCGGCCCATCTTCGGCCATTACGGCGGCGTCGGCTTCGAGTGGCTGGCCGGCGCCTTCCTGTTCGGCGGACTCGTGCTGTGGGCGCTGCGCATCATCAGCTGGCATGTGCCGCTGGCTTTTCTGGCCGGCATCTGGCTGGCCGCCGGCTTCCTGCACTTCTTCGACGCCGGCCGTTTCGGTGCGCCGTGGTTCCACCTGTTCGCGCCGTCGGTCATGCTGGGCGCCTTCTTCATCGCCACCGACCCGGTATCGGGTGCGACCACGCCGCGCGGCAAGCTGATTTTCGGCTTCGGCGCGGGCCTGCTCACCATCATCATCCGCACCTGGGGCGGCTACCCGGACGGCGTGGCGTTCGCGATTCTGCTGATGAACCTCGCAGTACCGCTGATCGACCAGTACACCCAGCCGCGCGTCTATGGCACCGACACTCGTCGCAGCAAGGCGCCACCGGCATGATTTCACAGATCAAGGCCGCCGGCCGCAACGCGCTGCGAACCGGGATGATCCTGCTCATCTTCGCGCTGGTCGCCACCGCGTTGCTGGCCTTCACCTTCGCCCGCACCCAGCCAATCATCGAGCGCAGCCAGCAGGCCGAAATGCTATCGCTGCTGGGCCAGGTGTTGCCGCCTGCGCTATACAACAACGATCTGCTCGCCAGCGAGCGAAGCGTGCCGGCGGACGACCTGCTGGGCACGCGCCAGCCTTCATCGGTATGGATCGCCCGTCATGGCGAGGCGATCACCGCAGTGGTGCTTGAAGCGATCGCGCCGGACGGCTATGGTGGAAATATTCACCTGCTTGTGGGCATCAATGTGGACGGCACCGTCACCGGTGTGCGCGTCACCGCCCACAGCGAAACCCCCGGTTTGGGCGACTATATCGTCCGCAGCAAGAGTCCGTGGATCCAGCAGTTTGTCGACAAGTCGCTTACCTCGCCCGCAGCCAAGCGCTGGAAAGTCGCCAAGGACGGCGGCGCGTTCGATGCCCGCGCTGGCGCCACCATCACCTCGCGCGCGGTGATCAAGGCCGTCCGCGGCGCACTCGATTATTTTGCGCAGCATCGTGCAGCGCTGATCGCGCCGCCCGCCGCCGGCAAGGACGGACAAACCGAAGAGACCGCACCGGTCAAAGTCGAGCCTGCCAGGGACGCCACGCCGGTCAAGGAGAACAGCGCAAGATGACGATGAACGAATTCCGCACCCTGTTTCAGAACGGACTCGACAAGCAGAATGCCGGACTGGTGCAACTGCTTGGCCTGTGCCCCCTACTCGCTATCAGCAACACCCTGATCAATGCGCTATCGCTGGGACTGGCCACCATGCTGGTGATGGCGTCCGCCAGCGGCGCGGTGTCGGGTGTGCGCCATTTTGTGCCGCATGAAATCCGCATCCCGGTATTCGTGCTCATCATCGCTGCGCTGGTCACGGTGATCGACCTCCTGATGAATGCCTTCGTGCATCCGCTGTATCTGGTGCTGGGGATTTTCATTCCGCTCATCACCACCAACTGCATCGTGCTGGCGCGTGCCGATGCCTTCGCCTCGAAGAACCGTCCGTTGCACAGCGTGGTCGACGCCGTGGCGATGGGTCTGGGCCTGACGATGGTGCTGGTGGTGCTGGGCGGCATGCGCGAACTCGCCGGCCAGGGCACGCTGCTGTCGGGCATCGATCTGGTATTCGGGGAGCAATCCAAACAGTTCGTGCTGCATGTGCTGCCCAACTACCAGGGCTTTCTGCTCGCAGTCCTGCCGCCCGGCGCGTTCATCGCACTGGGGCTCTTGATCGCCGCACACAACTGGCAGAAGGCGCGCGTCGAGCAGCGCGTCCACGCCGCCGCGCCGGTGCCGGCATGAAACCGCCGCTGAAGCGGCGCGTACCGAAGCCGCGCAATCCTTATGTGTCACTGGTGCTTGCCCGCAAGGCCGGCGAGCATGAAAAGACGCCGGGCGCCAAGCGCCAGGCCGGGAAGCAGGACTTGAAAAAACGCCTCGTCGAACAATGAACGCCGCCAAGCGCCACCAAATCTTCAGCCGCCTGCGCGCTGCCAATCCGCACCCCACCACCGAACTCGAATACGCCACGCCGTTCGAACTGCTGGTGGCGGTGGTGCTGTCGGCGCAGTCCACCGACAAGGGTGTCAATCTCGCCACCCGCAGGCTGTTTCCGGTGGCCCGCACGCCCGAGGCGATTCATGCGCTGGGCGAAGCGGGGCTGGCCGATTTCATCAAGACCATCGGGCTTTACAAGAGCAAGGCCCGTCACCTGATTGCCGCCTGCCGCATGCTGATCGACCTGCACGACAGCGAGGTGCCGGCCGACCGCGCCGCGCTCGAGGCGTTGCCCGGTGTCGGGCGCAAAACCGCCAACGTCATTCTCAATACCGCGTTCGGCCAGCCCACCATGGCGGTCGATACCCATATCTTTCGCGTCGCCAACCGCACCGGCCTCGCCACCGGAAAAACCGTACTGGAGGTGGAAAAGAAACTGGTGAAAACCCTCCCGGACGAATTCCGGATCGACGCGCATCACTGGCTGATCCTGCATGGACGCTACGTGTGCCAGGCCAGAAAGCCGAAATGTACGGAATGCCTCATCGCGGATCTGTGTGAATACAAGAACAAGACCCTGTCGCCCGCCCCGCCGCTGTCCCTCAGGCGGACGGGCGCAAATGCCCGCCCCGAACCGACGAATGTTTAATCCCAGCCGTGACCAGGTTCGCCAGTTCTTCTTCGATGTGTGGGCGAAATATCGCGCCGGGCAGCCGCTGACGGGCGCGGAGCAGCCAGCGCTCGACGCCGTGCTGGCGCACCCCGAATACCACGCCCTGCTCGATCATCCGGATCGTTATGTCGAGCGGGACTACCCGCCGGAATCCGGCGAAACCAACCCCTTCCTTCACCTGTCGATCCATCTCGCAATCAGTGAGCAGCTGGCGATCGACCAGCCGCCGGGCATCCGCGACCGCTACCAGCGCCTGCTGAAACAGCATGGCGATGCGATGGATGCCCAGCACGCGATAATGGATTGCCTGGCCGAGATGATCTGGCAAGTGCAACGCTACCAGACGGCGTTTGATTCGGTGGCGTATCTGCGCTGTCTGGACGCAAAGCTCGGCGAAGCCTGACGGGCCGGCCAGCGCCACAATCGGCGCAAGAACGGTCTTCATTTTGTCGAAAGTCTGCCGTTATCCCTGTGAACGCATGACGTTTGGCGCCTGGCAGCATCCATTGTCTGCATGCACGCCAGGCCCTTGCTCGACCGGCCGGGACGCAGCCAACATCATTCCTTGCCGTGGCTATCGGAGCTGATTCGGTCCGCTCATCCGTAAATGACAATGCGCATTCGCTTCATCGAAACAGGTTGATTGATGGCACAGCTTGAACAACTCAGACTCAGCGGTCAGCTGCCCACGCCTCGCGGAGTCGCGCTGGCGATACTCGAGATCTCTCGGCGCGAAAATGCGACCCTGGGTGAAATTGCGCGGGTGGTGCAGACCGATCCCGCGCTGTCCGGTCGGCTGATCAAGCTGGCCAACAACGCTTCGCACATCGCACGCCCGGTGGTATCGGTGCAGGAAGCCGTGGTGCGCCAGGGCATGGCGACGGTGCGCCAGCTGGCGCTGGGGTTTTCCCTGGTGGACCAGTACCGAAACGGTTCCTGCAAGGCATTTGACTATCAGGAATACTGGTCGCATTCGCTTCTGATGGCCCTGGGCATGCAGGCGCTTGGCATGCGGGTGCACGTGGCGGCGGCAGACGAGCTGTTTGTCTGCGGCCTGCTGGCGCAGGTGGGCCGGTTGGCGCTGGCAACCGCATACCCCGATGAGTACAACGCGGTTCTGATGACCTATCAGGCCGACCCCGCACGGGCGATCGGCGTTCATGAGCGCGCCCGCCTGGAAACCGACCATACGGAACTGGGCATCGTCATGATGACCGACTGGGGCATGCCCAAGACCTTCATCGGGCCCCTCACCCAATACGAGTATCCGGAACAACCGAACCTCGCCCAGGACTCTCGCTCCAATACCCTGGTGCTGATGCTGCGTCTGTCGCATCGACTGGCCAGTCTCGGACTGGCCAGTGCCGATATGCGCCCGAAGCTTTTCCAGGAATGGATGGCGCTGGCAACCGAACTCGACATTCCCCAGGAAGATGCCGGACACTTTATCGACGAAGTCATCGATCGCTGGCAGGAATGGGGCGAACTGCTGAAAATTCCGGCGACTGCGCTGCCGTCGTTTGCTGAAATCTGCCACGGCCAGCATGCGCACGAAGAGGAAACAACGGAAAGCGACACACCGCTGCGCATCGTGGTGGCGGATGGCAACGCCATCAACTGCCGCAAAACCATGGCGCTGCTGGCCGAGGACAGCGAGCACACCGTGTATCCGGCCGAAAACGGCAACGTCGCACTGGCGCTGGCGATGGAGGTGCTGCCCCACGTCATCATTGCGCATGTCGACCTGCCGCTGCTCGATGGCCTGGAGTTGTGCCAGGCCCTGCGCGCAACCGAAGAAGGCAGCCGCATGCATATCCTGCTGACGGCCGACGAACACGGCGAAGAACAGCTGATCCGTGCCTGCGAGGCGGGCGCCGACGGCTATGTGCCCAGCGCCATCAGCGCCAAGGGGCTGCGCATCCGGCTGTGTGCCGCACAGCGGCTGGTGCAGCTGCAGACCGCCTGGGAAAAAGACCGCATGCAACTGCGCCAGATTGCGGCCGAGCTGGCGGTGGCCAACCGACGGCTGGCCACCGCTGCGCTCACCGACCAGCTGACCGGACTGCCCAACCGTCGCTCGGCCATGGATCAGCTCGAACAGGCCTGGAGCGCTGCTTCACGCTCCGGATTACAGCTTTCGGTGATGGTGGTCGACATCGATCATTTCAAGCAGATCAATGACAGCCACGGTCACGCCGCCGGCGACCTGGTGCTGCGCGAGGCGGCGGCCATCCTGCGCGCATCGGCACGCCGTGAAGACAGCGTCTGCCGCATCGGCGGTGAGGAATTCCTGGTCATCTGCCCGAACACCGACCTCAAGTCCGCCATGCTTTCAGCCGAACGTCTGCTCACGAACCTGAGCGAAAAACGGATTGCCATCGGGCCAGTAAAAAAAACGCTCACCGTGAGCATCGGGGTGGCGACGCGCGAATCCGGCATGACCGACATGGACATGCTGGTGAGTCTGGCCGACCAGGCGCTGTATGCGGCCAAGGCCGCCGGTCGCGACCAGGCCTGCACGCGACAGCAAAATCTGTACCTCTGACGCTGAATCACGCCACGGCAATGTGCCGCGCGGAAAATCCCGCCGGCAAGCACATCCTGCCTGAGCGCGCCCTGCCTTAAGCACACCCTGGCGTGCTACAGCGCGCGCGAAATCCTGCGCACCGCTTCATCCTCGGGATGCGGCTCGATCCGGAACCCCAGAGCTTCCACCAGCTTCAGCATGGGCCGGTTGGCTTTCAGCACTTCGCCTTCCATCACCTTCAGGCCCCGGCCGCGCGCCACATCCATCAGCACCCCCATCAGCTTGTGGCCGATTCCCTGCTTCTGCCACTGGTCGTTGACCACCAGCGCGAATTCGCAGGACGCCCCATCCGGATTGATGGCATAACGCGCCACGCCGAGTTCCACTTCGCGGCCGTCGATCTCGGTCAGCGCCAAGAGCGCCATTTCGCGCGTGTAGTCGATCTGGGTCAGGCGCGCCAGTGCAACCTGGGACAGCTCGCTGACTGTGTCCATGAAACGGAAATATTTGGATTCCGCGGACAGGCTCTTCACGAAGCCCTGGGTCAGTTCGGCATCCTCGGGGCGAATCGGACGGATGACGACGTCGTGGCCGCTCGGCAATTGCCAGTGCGCCACCAGATGCGCCGGATAGGGATGGATCGCCATATGGCCGTAGCGGTCGGCCATCGGCACGCGCGGCGCGATGACGATGCGCGCATCCAGCGCCAGCGCGCCGTGCTCGTCCACCAAGAGCGGGTTGATGTCGAGCTCCGCCAGCCAGGGCAGTTCGCACACCATTTCCGACAGCCGCAGCAGCACGTTCTCCAGCGCGTCCATGTCGACCGGCGGGCGGTTGCGGAACGAACCCAGCAGCGTGGCGACGCGGGTGCGCTGGATCAGGTCGCGCGCCAGATAGCGGTTGAGCGGCGGCAGGGTCACCGCGCGGTCGCGGAAGGCTTCGACATCGACACCGCCGGCGCCGAACACGATCACCGGCCCCAGCACCGGGTCGGAGGTCATCCCCAGCAGCACCTCGCGTGCGTGCGGGCGGGCCGCCATGGGTTCGATGACGATGCCTTCGAGGGTGGCGTCGGGGCGCAGCCGCTTCACATCGGCCAGCATCTCGCCAAAGGCGGAGCGCACCGCCTGTCCGCTCGACAAGCCCAGGCGCACACCGTTGACGTCGGATTTGTGGGTGATGTCCGGAGAATTGATTTTCATCGCCACCGGAAAGCCCATCTGCTGCGCCATCAGCATCGCTTCCATCGGATCGCGCGCGATCAGGGTCTGCGCGATCGGAATGTGGAAAGACGCCAGCAACGCTTTCGATTCCACCTCGTTCAGCAGGTGGCGGCCGTGTGCCAGGGCACTTTCGATGATCAGGCGCGCGCCTTCCACGTCCGGCGCGGCCTGCTGCGACAGCGGCCCCGGCGTCTGCATCAGCAGGCGCTGGTTCTCGTAAAAGGCGGACAGGAAGGAAAACACCTCGACCGCCGGTTCCGGCGTGGTGAAGTAGGGAATGCCGGCCTGCTTGAACAGACGGCGGCCTTCGAATACCTGGGCCTCGCCCATCCAGCAGGTCAGCACCGGCTTGCTCGAATTTTTCGCCACCTCGATCACGGCCCCGGCCGCCTCGGTCGGCCGCGTCATCGCCTGCGGCGTCAGCATCGCCAGCACGCCGTCGACGTTGTCGTCGGCGAGGCACGCCTCTACCGCCACACGATACCGGTCGGCGGAGGCGTCGCCGATGATGTCGAGCGGATTGGCGTGCGACCAGTTGGCTGGCAACACGGCATTGAGCGTTTCGATCGTCGCCGGCGACAGCTCGGCCATGCGCACCCCCATGTCGATGGCGAGGTCGGTCGCCATCACGCCGGGGCCACCGCCGTTGGTGACGATAGCCAGCCGGTTGCCGGTGGGCTTGATGTGGGTGGACAGTGCCCGTGCCGAGGCGAACAGCTGCAGGATGGTGTTGACCCGCACCACCCCGGCACGCCGCACCAGGGCGTCGAACACCGCGTCCGATCCGACCAGCGCGCCGGTATGCGACTGCACCGCTTTCGAGCCGGCCTCGTGGCGCCCCACCTTAACCATGACGACGGGCTTGAAGCGGGAGATTGCGCGCAGCGCGCTCATGAAATGCCGCGCATCGCGAATGCCCTCGATGTACAGCAGGACGCCGCGGGTCTGCGTATCTACGGCGAGGTAATCGAGTATCTCGCCGAAATCGAGGTCGGCCGACGCGCCGGTAGAGATCACGCTGGAAAAGCCGATGCCATTGGTTTCCGCCCAGTCGAGCATGGCGGTGCAGATCGCGCCGGACTGCGACACCAGCGCGAGGTCGCCCGACAGGGTCGCGCCCTGGCTGAAGGTGGCGTTGAGCCCGATGGACGGCCGCTGGATACCCAGGCAGTTGGGGCCAATGAAGCGGATGCCGTGCTTTTTGGCCGCTGCCTTCACGCTGTCTTCCAGCGCCGCCCCCTTCTCGCCCACCTCGCGAAAACCGGCCGACAGCACAATGGCATGGCGGATGCCGCGCTGGCCGCATGTCTCCATGATCTGCGCCACCGTCGGCGCCGGCGTGGCGATCAGTGCCAGCTCCGGCACCGCCGGCAATTCGCCGGCCGACGCATAGCAGCGCACCCCGAACACCGTCTCGTGCTTCGGGTTAACCGGGTAGACCTCGCCCGTGTAACCGGCGGTGCGCAGGTTGCGGAACAGAATGCCGGCGACCGAATCCTCGCGTTCGCTGGCGCCGAACACCGCCACCGAGCGGGCATTGAACAGGGAGTGCAGGGAGTGTTGGGTCATGGTTGGTTTCCGGCGAATGTACGCAGCGTCGATGGGGTACTGAACAAGCTATGCTAGGTCATCCCCTGTTACCGCGCCATCACGCCGGGCGTATAGTTTGTTTATTGCCCCGGACTTCCCGCGCCATGCCTACCGCCTATATCACCCACCCCAGCTTTCTCCTGCACAGCATGGGAAGCTGGCATCCGGAAAGTCCCGAGCGGCTGCGCGCCATCGATGATCGGCTGCACGCCGCCGCCCAGCTGTTCGACTTCCTGACGCATCTCGAAGCCCCGCCGGTGCAGCGCAGCCAGCTGCTGCGGGTGCACGACGCTGCCTATATCGACTTCGTCGAAGCCGCCTCGCCCCGCGAAGGCTCCCACGCGCTGGATCCCGACACCAGCATGAACCCGCACACCCTGGACGCCGCCCGGCATGCCGCAGGCGGCGCCGTCATGGCGGTGGATAGCGTGATGCGCGGCGAAGCGGACAACGCCTTCGTCGCCTGCCGCCCGCCCGGCCACCATGCCACCCGCAACCAGGCCATGGGCTTCTGCTTCTTCAACAACGTCGCCGTCGCCGCCGCGCATGCGCTGGAAGCGCACGGCCTCGCGCGGGTCGCGATCGTCGATTTCGACGTCCACCACGGCAACGGAACCGAGGCCATTTTCACCGACGAGCCGCGCGTGATGCTGTGCTCCACCTTCCAGCATCCCTTCTACCCCCACTGCGGTGCGGACACCGCCAGCGCGCACATCGTCAACGTGCCGCTGCCCGCCGGCACCACCGGCCATGCCTACCGCGAGGCGTTCACCGAACGGATCATGCCGCGCCTGGAAGCGCACCGCCCGCAGATGCTGTTTTTCTCCGCCGGCTTCGACGGCCATCGCGAAGACGACATGGCGCAGTTCGGCCTGGTCGAAGCGGATTACGTCTGGATCACCGAGCAGGTGATGGGCGTGGCCGCGCGCCATGCCGAAGGCCGCATCGTCTCGCTGCTCGAAGGCGGCTACGACCTCGATTCCCTGGGACGCAGCGCGGCGGCGCACATCAGGACGCTGGCTGCGCTGTGAGCCGCGCCCTGTTTATCTCAGCCCTCGTTTTTCAGCAGGTTCTCCTCGTCTGAACTGCGCAGGTCATTCGCCAGCTGGTCGTCGATCGTCCGATCGGCCGTGACGTCAGCTTTTTCGGCACCCGCGGGGGGCGCTGGCAACGGGCGCTCGCCATCGATCCTCGCGGCAGGCCCCGGCGCCGGGCTTGCCGCCTCGCGCAGATGAACCCGGTAGATGGGTTCCGGCATTTCGATTCCAGCCGCATCGAAGGCGCACTTCACCAGCCGGATTCCTTCGCTGCGTGCCTTCAGGAAATCGGTTTCGCGCTGGTCGATCCAGCCGAAGAACTTCAGCTGCACCGTGCTGTCGCCGAGTTCCGAGATCAGGATCTGCGGTCCGGGATCGGACAGGACGCCCTTCATCTGCCGTAGCGTCGAAATGCCAAGCTCACGGGCAGCGACGATATCGATATCCACGGAGATGCCGACCCTGAACTCGAAGCGGCGCAGCGGATTGCGCGAGAAATTCGTCATCGTGGAGGTGATGATGTCGCTGTTCGGAATGCGCAGGTGATTGCCGTCCGGGGTCATCAGAACAGTATCCCGCGAGGTCAGCCGGACGACCTTGCCGGTGAATTCTTCGATCTGCACCAGGTCGCCGACTGCAAACGGATTGCGGGCGCTGAGCAGCACGCCCGCAAGATAGTTTTCCGCGATGTTGCGAAAGGCGAAGCCGAGCGCGATTCCGGCGATTCCGGCGGCGCCGAGCAGGGCGCCGACGATGGCGGTGGCATCCAGGATTTCAAGGGCGACCAGGATGCCGATGCCAATGACCAGCAGCCGGATGATGCGGCGTACCAGATTCGCGGAAAGTTCGGACAATCCGGCGTGGCGCAGCCAGTTGACGCGATTGCCCGCCCATTGGCCGAAAAACCAGAACAGGATGACGACCGTCAAGGCGATCACAGCCACCGGCAGCACCCGAAGCGCGGCCGCGCCCAGTTCGTTGAACTTGCGGGTGGCCGGCCGCAACCGGCCGGCGACGTCCGCTTCTTCGTCCAGGCGGTTCAGCACGTGGACCACGCCCTCGGTCCGGCCTGCGATGTCGAGGGCCTCGCGGGCCGCCCGCGAATTGGGTACCTCGCCGGCCAGGGTGACGACGCCCGAGGTGACCTCGACCTCGACGTTCTCAAGGTCGTCGATCGCACCCAGCACCGCAACGAGGCGGCTGCGGATTGCGGCATCGTCCGGCGCGCCCTGAACGACGATCGCGGGCGCCTTGCCCGCCGTTTGCGGCGCGGGAAGTTCCTGACCCGACGCCGGCGGGTTCCACCCCGTGAAAATCAGAACAGCGATTGCCAGCGCTCGTTTCATGGGTCGTAAGGTCCTGTGTTGGTCGTGGGAAAATCCACCGCAAAGCGTTTCGGAATGTGCAGGGTCCGGCTGATCACCAGGGAGCCGGACAGTGCGGACATCAGCACGAGCGGGTGAAGTTGCCTGGAGCCGATCTGGATCACCCCGAACCAGAGATCGTCGCCGACCGCACCGGTCCCGGCGGCGTGGGCAATGACAATGACGAGCAGCGGCGAACCGGGGATCGGCGTGCCCTCGAAACCTCTCTCTTTGTCGCTTCCCTGCACCAGCGTTTCGGCGGTAACGTAGCGAGCCAAGCGGCTCACGCCGCAGGCAACGAAGTAGATCAGAATCGCTGCGCGATGGAAACTGCGGATCATCAACAGATGCTTGGTTGGCTTCATTGGGGGTCTCGGAAGGACGCTGGTCCCAAGTATGTAGGTGAGGGGCGCGGAAACAGCTTCCGCACCGCTAAGGCCCGGCAAAGGAGACATATCGGCCCGCAAGAGACTGCCTGACACCGGCTTACGGTTGACCCCGGGCGCAAAACGCTTGCCAGCCCGCCGCTTCGCGCCCGGAAGGCAGGGGCGCGGCCGGGTCCGCCAGCCAGGCGGCCAGGTCCTGCAGCACGATTCCGGCACCAAGGTCGCGGGTGAGCATGTGGTAACCGTTGGGGTAGATGGCGACCCGGGCCGAGGCAGGCAGGGCGTCGAGCATCCGGCAGGCGGGGCGCCGCGGAATGATTTCGTCATGCTCGCCATAAAGGACCAGGATGGGCATCGTCAACCGGGGCGCGGCAGCGAACGCTTGGTCCATCAGCCTGGTCAGCCCCCACAGGGTATCCGCCCGGGCTTCCTTGATCATCAACGGGTCCTCGCCCAGCGCGCGTAACATCGCCTCATTGTCGGAGGCCGTAATGCCCAGCCCGCGGCCGGAGAGCCGCATTCCCGGAACGCTGTGCGCCAGCAGCCACAGCGCGGCGCGCGGCAGCGGATTCATGGCCGCCCGGCCCCATACTGCGGCGGCTACCAGTGCCGCGCCGTCGGCCGTCGCGGGTGTTTCAGCAAGGACGCTCATGGCCACCGCGCCCCCCATGCTCTCCCCCAGCAGGTAAAGCGGTCGGCCTGGATAGGCCTGGCGCAGCAGTGCCGCCACCATCCTGGCATCGTCCGCGAGCTGCGCCGAGCCAGGCCAGATGCCGCGCTGGGCGGTAGCGCCGAAGCCGCGCTGGTCGTAGGCATAGGTAGCGATGCCCCGGGCGGCCAGGAAAGGCCCCAACTCGGCGAAGGCCTGCCGGTAATCGTTGAAACCATGCAGGGCAAGGACCACTGCGCGCGGGAGGCCTTGCGGCCGCCAGCTGCTCAACGGCAACGCTGCGCCGTCGGCGGCGACTACGCGGTCGGCCTGAAGGCGCGGAGCTGTCGGATGCGCCCCGCGCTGCTGCACCAAAGGGGTGGCGCAGCCAGCCAGCCCTGCCATCAACATCAGGATGGCACCGACCCGGATGCTCACTGAACCGACCCCGGGCCGCTGTCGCAAAAGGCGAGCGCTCTGCAGCCGCAGCGCCGCTCGTGGCGAACGATGCAGGTCGCATCCTCGCCCAGGCGCTTGAAATAACGGGCGTCCCGCCCGTCCTGTCTATCCACAAGCGCTTTCATCGCGCCCCCCGGACGGACCGAGAGGCAGGACAGGGGGATGGGGCTCGCCGCCGTGGTCCGACCGGTCAGCCACCCGGACAGGAAAGGGCATGGGCTTCTCCTCGGTGTTTCTGAAGGTATAGCACCGGCAGAGAACATGGCTCGGAAAGATGCGGGAATGAAGCATCGCAGCGGGCCAGCGGAAATCTGCAATGCCGCCCCCTTGCGTATCCCGACTCGCACTTCATTCATGCAGACGAGTGGACAAATCGTTCCGCAATATGCCCGCCTCGCCGCATCCAGCGGCCAGCGTACAGCAGCCACCACCAAGGGCGCCACGCCGATGGACAGCACGCATCGTGCCGACCGGGCTGCCTCAGCATCATGGCGAATGTGGGTACGCAGGGCACACAGCAGGTCAGATAGACCAGAAAGGCGGAATCTGCGTGGTGTCGAGCGGTCACCCGCCGCACGCGTTGGTCTGACATGGGCGTGGTTGCCCATCCTTTGAGCTCAGCGGTAACCGTTTGGCGACGAATTTACGCTTGCCGCATCCGGTTTCGGATAGCCAAAAAAAACGCGGCCTGGTTGGCCGCGCTTTCCTGCCGCACCGTCCAATCAATACTTCAGGTACAGGCCTTTCTGCTCGGAGAAATAAAGCGCCAGATCATGCATATCGGCATCGGACAGCGCCTCCACCTGACTGGCCATGAGCGGGTTGTTGCGCTTGCCCAACTTGTAGTCCTTCAGCGCCTGATAAAGGTAGTCGCGGTGTTGGCCCGCCAGCTTGGGGAAAGAAGACACGGTGCTGTTGCCGTCCTCGCCGTGACAGGCGGCGCAGGTAGTCGATTTGGCCTTTCCCGCTTCATAATTGTCTTTTGCGTGAACCGGCAGTGAAGCACTCAGCGCGACCGCAGCGAGGATAAACAATGTTTTTTTCATGGTGCCATCCTCAGTCGTCAATTGGCGGGGCCGGTGTAGGACGATGCGTAATACGCAGCGAGATCTTCCATGTCCTGCTCGGACAGGCTGCTGGCAATCGCCACCATGCTGGGATGGCTGCGCTCGCCGTTCTTGTAGGCTTTGAGCGCCACGACCATATATTCTGCATGCTGTCCGCCCAGCTTGGGAACGCTGTATACGGCAGGGTAGGCGGTGCGCCAGCCTGGAATGCCGTGGCAGCCTGCACACATCGAGGTTTTGAGTTGCCCGGCCTTGGGGTCGCCCGCTGCCTGTACCGGCATGGCCAACGCCATCAGCACGGACGCGCACAACGTCATCGTGATGGTTTTCATCTTCCTCGCTCTCTCTGGTTATGTTGCCATTAGCCCCTGTCTAACGCAGGGTTTGGGGGCAATTATAAAGCCGGAGACCCCGCTTGACGAACGCACCCGAAACTAAAAATCCTTTTATACCAACGAGTTATAGTATTATTCACTAATATGCTTCTGGAGCTCGTGTGATCAATTTCAAGACCTGCCCACTCTGGCTTTATCGCCTGTTACCCTTTTTGCGCTGGTGGCCCAACGTCACGCCGCAAACCTTCAGGGCCGACGTCATCGCAGCGTTCACCGGCGCGCTCATCGTGTTGCCGCAGGCAGTGGCGTTTGCCACTATTGCCGGGCTGCCGCCCGAATACGGTCTATATGCGGCGATGGTGCCGGCCATCATCGCGGCGCTGTGGGGGTCGAGCTGGCATCTGGTATCGGGCCCGACGACCGCCATTTCGATCGTGGTGTTTGCCTCGATCAGCCCGCTGGCCGAGCCCGGCAGCCCGCAATTCATCGGCCTGGTGCTCACGCTTACGCTGCTGGCCGGCCTGATCCAGCTGGCAATGGGCCTGGCGCGGCTCGGCGCACTGGTCAATTTCATCTCGCATACGGTCATCATCGGCTTTACTGCGGGCGCGGCAATCCTCATCGCTGCCAGCCAGATCAAGAACTTCTTCGGGCTCGACATGCCGCGCGGCGCTCATTTCCACGAGGTGCTGATCCAGTTCGGCAGCCACTTCACCGACATCCAGCCGTGGGTGCTGGTGGTCGGCATGATCACGCTGGTTACAGGCATCCTCGCCAAGCGCTATCTGCTCAAGCTGCCCTACATGATCGTTGCCATGGTGGTGGGCAGCGTGGTGGCGGCGATCCTCAACGCCCAATTCGGCAATGATGCGACCGGCATCCGCACCGTCGGCGCGCTGGTAGCGTCGTTCCCGCCACTGTCGCGACCCGATTTTTCGCTTGCCGCCCTCCATCAGACCCTGTTTCCCGCCACCATCATCGCGATTCTGGCGCTGACCGAGGCAGTGGCGATCGCGCGTTCGATCGCCACCAGATCCGACCAGCGCATCGACAGCAATCAGGAATTCATCGGCCAGGGCTTGTCCAATATCGCCGGCAGCTGGTTCTCCGGCTATGCCGCCAGCGGCTCGTTCAACCGCAGCGGCGTGAATTATGCCTCTGGCGCCCGGACACCGCTGGCCGCCGCCCTGTCTGCGGTATTCCTGCTTTTGATCGTGCTGCTGGTCGCGCCGCTCGCGGCCTACCTCCCGGTGGCCTCGATGGCAGCAATCCTGTTCATCGTGGCGTGGAACCTGATCGACTTCCACCACATCGGCGAAATCATCAAGCGCCACAAGCGCGAGCGCATTGTGTTCGCACTCACCTTCGTCGGCACGCTGATCGATCTGGAAAAAGGCATTTTTCTCGGCATTCTGGTGTCGCTGATGTTCTATCTGTATCGCACTTCACAGCCGTCGATCCGCGAACTGGTGCCATCTCACGTCAACCGCGACAACCCGCGCCGCAAGTTCGTGGCGGCCGACGCCGATACGCCGGGGTGCCCACAGCTGAGCATACTGCGCGTCGAGGGCTCGATCTTCTTCGGCGCCGTCGAGCACGTGCAGAAGTATTGCCGCAACGTCGACGAATTTGACCCGCAGAAAAAGCATCTGCTGCTGAACTCGCGTGCGATCGGCTTCATCGATCTGGCCGGTGCCGAGCTGCTGGCCAAGGAAGCCACGCGACGACGCAAGCTGGGCGGCAGCCTGTATCTGATGGGGGTGCAACCCGATCTGTGCGCGATGCTGCGTCGCAGCGGCCAGGTTGATACCATTGGCGAAGAGCAGATTTTCCACCACAAGGGCGACGCTATCCAGACGATTTACTCACGGCTGGACAGCGAGATCTGCCGCACCTGCACGGCACGGGTTTTCCGCGAATGCCATATCGCGCTGCCGGACGGCACGCCGCGCGCCGACGAACCGGAACCGGCTACAGGCAGCAGCACCTAGCGATCGCCCGGCTGCTGGCGCCGCCACACCCACGGCGGCGTCGGCGCGGCGTCCTGCCACAGCCCGATCCGCTCGCGCTGCGCCTCACGCTGCAACGCCGATATGTCATGGCGATTTCCACCGCGTGTTGATGTCCACGCAAACCCGCGCCGCACCAGCTCCCGGTTGACCTCAACCGTGCCCGCCCGGATGCGCGCGAGACTGCGGCCGTAGGCATCGATGGCGACCGTATCGACTTCAACCCGCTGATTCATCACCAGCGCCGACAGCGCGCGCGTAGCGGCCTCGCCATACGGCTGATCGGTTTCCGGCGCGTCGAGGTCGGCCAGGCGAAGCTTCAGGAAGGCCCGCGACCCGGGGGAATAGTGGTCGGGTTTGAACAGCACGGTGTCGCCGTCGATCACCACGAAGACGACGCCCGCAACTGGAGCAGCACCGGCAGGAGCCGCCAGCGCGAACAGCAGGCACAGGGCCAAGACCGCCCGCAAAGGGTACGCCGGCGGGTGCCTCACTGCTGCGCAGCGATCCTTCCGCAGTGTCTGGAGGCGTATGCTTTGCAGAAAGCGTCCGGACAGGCCGCTCACCCGGCGAGCATTTCCGCGGCATGCTGCCGCGTCGTGTCGGTGATCTTGAGCCCGCCCAGCATGCGCGCGAGCTCTTCCACCCGCGCGTCCGCATCCAGCGATTCGATGTTGGAGGACACAAAGCCGCCGCTGGCCTGCTTGGCGACCCGCAAGTGCTGGGTGCCGCGCGCGGCCACCTGCGGCAGGTGAGTGATCACCAGCACCTGGCGGGTTTCACCGAGTTTCGCCAGCCGCCGCCCGACTGCCTCGGCCACACTGCCGCCGATGCCGACATCGACCTCGTCGAAGATCAGCGTCGGTACCCCGGCCACGCCCGACAGCGCGGTCTGGATCGCCAGGCTGATGCGCGACAACTCGCCGCCTGAGGCCACCTTGCCGAGCGGGCCCGGCGCCAGGCCGGGATGGCTGGCGACAAAAAAGCCGACGTCCTCCAGGCCATGCGCGCGCGGTTCGCTCACCGGCACAAACTGGATGTCGAACGTGCCGCCGGCCAGCGCGAGTTCGTGCATCGCCGCCGTCACTTCTTTCGACAAGGCTGTCGCGGCCTTGCGGCGCATCGCGCCGAGCTGGCCAGCCGCCGCCTGGTACCGTGCCCAGGCGGCATCTTCATGCGCCTGCAGTGCGTCGAGGTCGTCGCTGGCGACGAGTTCGGCCAGCCGCGCCTCGAACTGCTGCAGCAACGCGGCCAGCGCGTCCGGCTGCACCCGGTGCTTGCGCGCCAGCCGGTGCATGTCGCCCAGGCTGCGATCGAGCTCGGCCAGGCGCTCCGGATCGAGGTTCAGATTGCCCGCATAACGGCGCAGCGCATGCACCGCTTCGGCCAGATCGGCACTGGCCGAATTCAGCAGGGCGGAGACTTCGCGCAAACTGTCGTCGACTGCCTGCATGGCGTCGAGCCGCGTGCTCATCTCGCCGAGGCGCCCGGACACTGCAGTTTCGCCCTCGTCCAGCCCATGGATCAGCGCCTGGCTGCCTTCGAGCAGCGTAGTGACATGCGCCAGCCGCGCGTGTTCGATCTGGATATCGTCCCAGCGCGCGAGATCGTCGCCGAGCACGCGTAATTCTTCCACGGCCAGATTCAGGCCCTCGCGTTCGATCTGTCGCGCCTGGCCGCTGGATTCGGCATCGCGGCGCTGTTGCCGTGCTGCCTGCCAGGCATGCCAGGCAGCGTCGACTGCGGCGGCCTGTGGTTGCGCGCCGGCATAGGCGTCGAGCACTTCGCGTTGAGCCTGGGGGCGCAACAACGCGTGATGCGCGTGCTGGCCGTGGATATCGAGCAAAAATTCGGCGGCATCCTTCAGTTGCGCCAGCGGCGCGGCGCTGCCGTTGATGAAAGCGCGCGAACGACCGCCGGCGTCGATCACGCGACGCAGGATCAGCGTGCCATCGTCCGATGCGAAGCCGGCGTCATCAAGCCACTTTGCCAACCGCGGCAGGCCGACGATCACGAATTCGGCGGCAATCTCGGCACGCGGCGCGCCCTGGCGCACCATACCGCTCTCGGCGCGGTCGCCCAGCGCCAGCGCCAGCGCGTCGATCAGGATTGACTTGCCAGCGCCGGTCTCGCCGGTAAGCACGGTGAGCCCCGGTGCGAAATCGAGTTCGACCGATTCGACCAGCAGGTAATTGCGGATGGATAAATGAATGAGCATGAAATGCTCAGAGTTTCTTGCCCCAATGCAGCTTCTGCCGCAGGGTGTCGTAGTAGCTGTAGGAATGCGGATGCAGCAGGGTGACCGTGCGGCTGGCGCGGGTGATCCACACGTGGTCGCCGCTGAGCAGGTCGAAATGATGCTGGCCGTCGAAGTGGACGCGGGCGTCGTCGGCATAGGTCAGGTGCAATTCGATGCGCGAATGGCTGCTGACGACGATCGGGCGCGCCGACAGGGTATGCGGGCAGATCGGCACCAGCGCGAAAGCTTCCAGCGTGGGATGCACGATGGGACCGCCGGCCGACAGCGCGTATGCCGTGGTGCCGGTGGGGCTGGTCACCACCAGACCGTCGGCCCGCTGGCTGTAGACGAACTCGCTGTTGATGGCGATTTCCAGATCGATCAGACGGCCCGATCCCCCCTTGCCCACCACCACATCATTGAACGCAGTGGCCTCGAACACGTTCTCGCCGCCCCGGCGGACCTGCCCGTTCAGCAGGATGCGCTCTTCCGCCACGTACTGCCCGCTGAGGATCTCGGCGACGGCGTCGAACATGTCGTCGATCATGACGTCGGTGAGAAAACCGAGCCGACCCTGGTTGACGCCGATCAGCGGCGCGCCGTGCGGCGCCAGTTCGCGCGCGATCGACAGCATGGTGCCGTCGCCGCCCAGCACGACGACGGCATCACTCTCGGTCGCCAGGTCGTGCAGGCCGCGACGGGGGAAATCCTTGATCCCCAGATGCTCCGCGGTCTGGATAGCCAGCAGCACGACATGCCCGCGCGCGCGCAGAAACTCCCCCAGCGCGCGCACCGACGTGCCCATGTTCTGGTTATCGTATTTGCCGACGAGGCCGATGGTGTGGAAAGGGGTTTTCATAGGGAACGATTATAAAGGGACGCGAGCCCGGGCGTCGGGATTCGGGAATCTGCTGCGCGTTTTTTGGTCAGTTTTGTGCGTTCCCCGCCCGCTACCGTTCACCCTATATAATCCTTGCATGCTCAACGACCGCGCCCGAATCCTGCTGAAAGCCCTGGTGGAACGCTACATCACCGACGGTGAACCAGTAGGATCGCGCACCCTGTCGAAGCACGCCGGCCTCGATCTGTCGTCTGCCAGCATTCGCAACATCATGTCCGACCTCGAGGAACAGGGCTTTGTCAGTAGCCCGCACACCTCGGCCGGGCGGGTGCCGACGCCGCTCGGTTACCGCTTCTTTGTCGATACGCTGCTGACAATCCGCCCGCTTGAGCAAAGCGCGGTCAGCCAGCTTGAAAGCAGCCTGACGCCCTCCGACCCGCAACGGCTGATGACCGCGGCGTCGACCCTGCTGTCCGACCTCAGCCAGTTTGCCGGGCTGGTGATGACGCCGCGCCGCAATCCGGCGTTCCGCCAGATCGAGTTCCTCAGCCTGTCGGACAAGCGCATCCTGCTCATCATCGTCACGCTGGAAGGCGAGGTCGAGAACCGCGTCATCCTCACCGACCAGCCCTACAGCGCCTCCGCACTGACCGAGGCCGCGAACTTCTTCAACAAGAATTTTGCCGGCCACAGCTTTGACCAGGTGCGCGGCAAGCTGCGCGACGAACTCGGCCGCATGCGCGACGACATCACCCGACTGATGGCCGCCGCGGTCGACGCCGGCAGCAAGGCGCTCGACGGCAGCCAGGAAAGCGTGGTGGTGTCGGGTAGCCGCAAACTGCTCGACGTGCAGGAGCTCTCCAGCAACATGGGGAGCCTGCGCCGTCTGTTCGACGCTTTCGAGCAGAAAACCGGGCTGCTGCAACTGCTCGACCGCTCGCGCAACGCCACCGGCGTGCAGATTTTCATCGGCGGCGAATCTGACATGCTGCCGTTCGACGAATGCAGCCTGGTCAGCGCGCCCTACTCGGTCGACGGTCAGGTGGTCGGCACGCTCGGCGTCGTCGGGCCCACCCGCATGGCCTACGAACGCGTGGTACCAATTGTCGACATCACCGCAAAACTTTTATCAAGCGCGTTATCCCACCACTGATGAACGACTTCAAAGAACCTGATTACAGCCACGGCCAGCAGGCACGTACCGGTATCCTGCTGGTCAACCTGGGCACCCCCGAGGCGCCCACGGCCAAGGCGCTGCGGCCTTACCTGAAGGAGTTTCTGTCCGACCCGCGCGTGGTGGAAATTCCGCGCGCGGTATGGTGGCTGATACTCAACGGCATCATCCTCAACACCCGGCCGAAAAAATCGGCCGCGAAATACGCCGCGATCTGGACTGCAGACGGCTCGCCGCTGAAGGTCCACACCGAAAAACAGGCCAAGCTGCTGAAAGGCTGGCTCGGTGAAAACATCGCCTCGCCCCTCATGGTCGAATACGCGATGCGCTACGGCAATCCGTCGGTGTCCGACACCCTGGCGCGGATGAAAGCCGCCGGCTGCGACCGCATCCTGATCCTGCCGTCCTATCCGCAATACGCCGCCTCCAGCACCGCCACCGCGTTCGACGCCGCCTTCACCTGGCTGTTGAAAACGCGCAACCAGCCGGCGCTGCGCACCCTCAAGCACTACCACGACCACCCTGCCTACATTCATGCGCTGGCCGCCAACATCCGCGACTACTGGCAGATGCACGGCCGCCCCGACGTATTGCTGATGAGCTTTCACGGCGTGCCGCGCTACACGCTCGACAAGGGCGACCCCTACCACTGCGAATGCCACAAGACCGGGCGTCTGCTTGCCGAGGCGCTCGGACTGGAGCCGAAGCAGTTCCGCCTCACCTTCCAGTCGCGCTTCGGCCGCGCCGAATGGCTGCAGCCCTACACCGACAAGACGCTGGAAGCCCTCGGACGCGAGGGCGTGGGCCGCGTCGACGTGGTCGCGCCCGGCTTCACCGCCGACTGCCTGGAAACCCTGGAGGAACTCGCGATGGAAGGCCGCGCCAGTTTTCTTCAGGCCGGCGGCAAGGAATTCCACTACATCCCCGCACTCAACGAGCATCCGCAATGGATCGCTGCACTGGGCCGGATCGCGCTGGACAACCTGGGCGGCTGGGTCAGCGAAACCTGGGATCGCGATGCCGACGAACAGGCGCGCCGGACCAGCAAGAATCTGGCGCTGAACCAGGGTGCCCAGTGTTAAATAGACTAGGCGTTAAATAGACTAGGCTTTAAAAAAACCCTTCCGTACGCTGCAAAGCGCGTGGAAAGGCGGCGCTAGATACGCGCCTGCTGGTTGACAAGCTTATTCCACTACGCCAGCATGGGATATGTGGATTACTGGTTTGCAGGACTGCCAGAGCCCGCCGGTTAAAAAGGCTTCCGGGGAGGTCCCTCCCCGTTTCTGTCCCTCAATTCCATGGAGGAGTCTATGAACAAGAAAACCACCCTGGCGCTTGCCGGCTTTTTTGGCCTCGCGCTTTCCGGCATTGCCGGCGCTGCGGATGTCCATACCCGATTGATCTCATCCACCTGCATGTCCTGCCACGGCCCCGGCGGCAAGAGCCTGGGCGCCATCCCCAGCATCGCCGGGCTGGACAAGGATTACTTCGTGAAGTCGATGCGGGACTTCAAGGCCGGCACGCGTGCCGCGACCATCATGAAACGCCACGCATCCGGCTACACCGACGCCGAGTTCGAGGCCATGGCCGCGTATTTCGCCAGCCTGAAGTAAGCCATTGAGGAGACCAATAACATGACCCATAACATGACCCTGAATCGTCGCGACTTTCTGAAAATCACCGGTGTGGGGGCAGCGGCAGTGCTCACCGGCTGCGCCACCCTTCCCGGCGCCTCGGCAGCCCGTTCCCACGTCGTCGTGGTCGGCGCCGGCTTCGGCGGCGCCACCTGCGCCAAGTATCTGCGCCAGTGGGGCCCCAATATCGATGTCACCCTGATCGAGCCGAACGACAAGTTCGTCTCCTGCCCTATTTCGAACTGGGTGCTGGGCGGCCTGCGCAGCATGGACGACATCACCCACGGCTACGACAATCTGTCGCGGCGTGGCATCAAGATGGTCAAGGACTACGTAACCGGCGTCGATACCGCCAAGCGCGTGGTCACCACCCGGGGCGGCGCCACCATCAGCTATGACCGACTGGTGCTCTCCCCTGGCATCGAAATCCTCACCGATACCGTGCGCGGCTTCAAGGAAGCCGAGGCCGCCGGCAAGGTCGTTCACGCCTGGAAAGCCGGCCCGCAGACTGCGCTGTTGCGCAAGCAGCTCGAAGCCATGCCCGACGGCGGCACCTTCGTCATGTCGGTGCCGACCGCGCCCTACCGCTGTCCGCCCGGACCCTACGAGCGCGCCTGCATGGTCGCCCACTACTTCAAGCAGGCCAAGCCCAGGTCGAAGATCATCCTGCTCGACGGCAACCCCGACATCGCCTCCAAGAAGGCCCTGTTCACCGATGCCTGGAACACCTTCTACCCGGGCATGATCGACTACCGCCCCAACAACGCCCCGCTCGCGGTGGACGGCAACCGGATGGTCGTTACCACTGAGTTCGATGAGGTCAAGGGCGACGTGCTGAACGTCGTGCCGCGCCAGCGGGCAGGCGAAGTCTGTGCGCTGGCCGGCGCACGCAACGACAGCGCCGGCAACTGGTGCACGGTCAACCTCGCGACCTTCGAGTCGACCACCGTGCCTAACGTCCACATCATTGGCGACTCGATCCTGGCCGCCCTGCCGAAGTCCGGCCACATGGCAACCAACCACGCCAAGGTGTGCGCCTCCGCCATCGTCGAGCTTCTGGCAGGCCGTCAGCCCGACCCCACTCCGGTGATCGCCAACACCTGCTACTCGGCCACTTCCGACACCACGTCCGGCTATGTCGCCAACGTGTACCGCTACGAAGCCGGCAAGGGCTATGTCAGCCAGCCCGAAGGCGGCGCTACCCCCAAGGGCAGTGAGCTCATTTTCAAATACAACGCCTCCTGGGCGGAAAACATCTGGGCCGAAATGCTGGGCTGACTGGGCTGATGCAGCCAACAAAAACGGGGCTGCGGCCCCGTTTTTGTTGGCTCATTTCAGGCCGACGGTCGCTCTTGGGGTGAAGGAATCAGCAGAACCGGCCCGGGTGAGCGCCGCACCGTCTGTTCCGCCACGCTGCCGAGTATCAGGTGCTGGAAACCGCGGCGGCCATGGGTGCCCATCACCAGCAGGTCTGCGCCCCAACGCACGGCTTCCCGGGCAATCGTCTCGGCAACCTGCTGGGCCGGGGTTTCGGTTTCGATCAGAACGGCCTCTGCCTCGACCCCGGCCGCCTTGGCAGTATCCTGCGCTATGTCGATGATTTTTTCGCCCACGCCGCGCCGTGCCGTAATCAGCTCTCCGGTATCGATCGCCACCTCCGGGCCGATCGGCAACCAGCCCATGTCCAGCACATGGACCATGCGCACGCTGGCCGACAGCTGTATGGCCAGATCGATCGCCTGTTGCAATGCGTGCCGGGACGTCTCGCTTTCGTCCACTGCCACCAGAATCTTCGCGTACATGGCATTCCTCCCTTTTATGTCAGCAATGTGCGAGCGCATCGATAAAGCGCCGATTCTCTTCGGGCAGCGCCGTGGTGATGCGCATGAAGCCCGGTCCCAGCGCCGCATCGTTCACAGGCTTGATCCGGATGTCGCGGTTCAGAGGCGTGATCCGGATGTCGCGGCGGCGCAGCTGCTCGGCGATCGCAGCCGCGTCGTGTGGCGCCAGATCGGCGAGGAAGAAATAGCCATGGGTCGGAAAAGTGCGCACACCCAATGCACGCAGTTCTGCCGCGAGCGCCACGGTCCAGCCATGCCGCTGCGCGGTGCAGGCATGGATCTGGTCTTCGTGCTTGAGCGTGGCAATCGCCGCCGCCGCCTGGCTGGGGCGGGCAAGCGGATAAGCGTCGTTGTGGGGGGCAGCGGGTTTTCGCACAGCCAGAGCTTGATGCCGTGGAAGCTGCCGCCGCCTTTTTCCGAAACGATGCTCATGCATCTCCCTTCCCACCCCTGTTGCGCCTCGCTTATTCAGCGTAGTCCACACACAAGCAAAACGGGGCCGCGGCCCCGTTTAATGGATGATCCAGCCGGACGCCGGACGCCTTACGCCTTCCTCACGAACTCCGACTTCAGTTGCATCGCGCCGATACCATCGATCTTGCAGTCGATATCGTGATCGCCCTCGACGATGCGGATGTTCTTGACCTTGGTGCCCACCTTGACGACCGATGACGAGCCCTTGACCTTCAGGTCCTTGATCACCGTCACCGTGTCGCCGTCCGCAAGCACATTGCCGTTGGCGTCGCGCACCACCCGTGCGTCATCCGCGGCTGCGGGCGCATCCTTCGGCCATTCATGTGCGCATTCTGGACACACCACCATCGTGCCGTCTTCGTAGGCGAATTCCGAACCGCACTGCGGGCACTTGGGCACACCGCTCATGCCGCACTCCATTGCGCGGTTGTGTTGTCGTCTTTCACCTTCATTCTGTTGCCTTTAGCCATTCAAGCAAGAATAGCCGCAATCCCATCCTGCTGGACGCAGCCCTACACCCGCTCATACACCACAAAATCAAACCTCAGCGCATCGCCCTTTTCGCCCGTGTGCGGCTCGCGCGAGACTTCCCTGAACGCGCTGCGGTCGTAGTCGGGGAAGCAGGCATCACCCTCGGCTTCGATGTCGACTTCGGTGAGATACAGGCGGTCGGCGAGCGGGATGGTCTGGGCGTAGAGTTCGGCGCCGCCGATGAAGAAGATTTCATCGCCATCCCCACACAGCGCGATCGCGGCGGGGATGGAGTCGGCGACCACGCAGCCTTCCGGCTTGTAGTCAGGGTTGCGGGTGATGACGATGTTAGTGCGCCCGGGCAGCGGGCGGCCAAGCGACTCGAAGGTCTTGCGGCCCATCAGGATGGGGTGATTGAGCGTGAGCGCCTTGAAGTGGGCGAGGTCTTCCGGCAGCCGCCACGGCAGGCGGTTTTCGATGCCGATGACGCGGTTTTTGGCGAGCGCGGCGATGACGCTGATGCGCGGCTTTCTGGCGCTCATACCGCCACCGGCGCCTTGATCGCCGGGTGCGGATCGTAGCCGCTCAAGGTGAAGTCCTCGAAGCGGAACGCGAAAATATCCTTCACCTCCGGATTCAGCGTCATCGTCGGCAGCGGGCGCGGCGCGCGGGAGAGCTGCTCGCGCGTCTGATCGAGATGATTCAGATACAGGTGCGCATCGCCCAGGGTGTGGACGAAATCGCCGGGCTTCAAGCCCGTGACCTGCGCCATCATCAGCGTCAGCAGCGCGTAAGAGGCGATGTTGAACGGCACGCCGAGGAAGATGTCGGCGCTGCGCTGGTACAGCTGGCAGGAGAGCTTGCCGTCGGCGACGTAGAACTGGAAGAAGGCGTGGCACGGCGCCAGCGCCATTTTGTCGAGATCCGCCACATTCCATGCCGAGACGATGATGCGGCGCGAGTCGGGGTTGGTCTTGAGCGTTTTCACCGCTTCGCTGATCTGGTCGATGGTGCCGCCGTCGGGCTTGGCCCAGCTGCGCCACTGGTGGCCGTAGACCGGGCCGAGGTCGCCGTTCTCGTCGGCCCATTCGTCCCAGATCGAAACGCCGTTTTCCTTCAGGTATTTGATGTTGGTGTCGCCCTGCAAAAACCACAGCAGCTCGTGGAGGATCGAGCGCAGGTGACATTTCTTGGTGGTGACCAGCGGGAAGCCTTCGGCGAGGTTGTAGCGCATCTGCCAGCCGAACACCGACAGGGTGCCGGTGCCGGTGCGGTCGTCTTTTCGGGTGCCGTGCTCGAGCACGTGGCGCATCAGGTCGAGGTAGGGTTTCATGGCGAGGCGGGGTTAGGGTTGTGCGGGTGCGGCCTGGACCGCCTGATTATCGTATGTTGCTGTCGTTTCGCTGAGCGCGCCGTCGAAAAATCCCGCGAGCCGGGTGGCGGGCGCCTGGCCGTAGACATTCCAAAAGGCGATCTCGAAGTCGGTGTTGTCCTGCACGGCGAGCGCCAGCTCGCGAAAGCGCGCTGCGTCCTGCGTCCGCAGCCAGCCAATCAGCAGCATGGACTGGCGGTAGAACTCGAAGATATTGAGACGGGATGCGGCTGCGCGGTGCCGCTTGCCGGGGGTATCGCGTGCGCCGAGATTGACCCGGCGGCCAGCGCGGATGGCCGCGTAGGCCTGGGCATCGGTGGCGTATTCGGCGCCGCCGCCGTCGGCCGTCAGCGAGGCCCAGCCTTCGTGGAACCACACCGGCAGCGTGCTGTGATAGTGGCCGATGCGCTGGCCCAGATGCAGGTGCGCGAGTTCGTGCGTCAGCAGGGCCGGCAGGCGGTGCGTCTCGCGGCCGTCGAGATTGGGCGACAGGATGAGGCGGTTGTCCGGGATGACGGCGGCGGACAGTTTGGGGGTCAGCACATAGCGCCTGAAGCAGGCTGCGCTGCCGCACACATGCACGCGTGGTGCGCGGGCAAACGGCAGATAGTGCGCCGCTTCGACCGCAGCAATGGCCTGTGGCAAGACCCGGGCAACGCGCTCGCCATACCGCTCGAAACCCGGCTCGACCCACACCCGCGAATCGCTTGCCAGCGGGGCAAAGCTTTCAAGCGGCGTGAGCGCGCGCGGATTGCTCACGGTCAGCGCGCAGCCCTGAAGCGTCGCCAGCAGGAGGGCCAGGACCCACAGCTTCATGCGTCGAGCACCTGCCACTGGCCGTCGACCAGCCCTTCCAGCGGCGGGTACTGTTTCTTGTAGGCCATCTTGCGGCTTTCGGCGATCCAGTAGCCGAGATAGAGATAGGGCAGCTCCAGCCGCTTCGCCAGTTCGAGCTGCCACAGCACGCCGTAGACGCCGAGGCTGTCGCGGTCGCGCGCGGGATCGAAGAAGGTATAGACGGCGGAAATGCCGTCGTCGATCTGGTCGATGACCGAGACCATGACGAGTTCATCGCCGTCGCGGAATTCGACCATGATGCTGTCGACGTTGGACGACAGCAGGAACTGGGTGTACTGGTCGGGACCGTCGCGGTCCATGCCGCCGCCGGCATGACGGCTGCCGAGGTAGCTGCGATACAGCGCGTAATGCTCGTCCTTGAAATCGAGCGGCAAAAAACGGGCGCTGAAGTGCTGGTTGCGCTTGAGGCAGCGGCGCTGGGTGCGGTTAGGCACAAAGCGGGCGACTTCGACCCGCACCGGCACGCAGGCATGGCAGTGCTCGCAATGCGGGCGATAGGTGAACTGGCCGCTGCGGCGAAAGCCCATGCGTATCAGCGCGCTGTAGGCATCGCCATCGATCAGATGGGTGGGCGTGGCGACCTGCGAGCGCGCCTGTCGACCCGGCAGGTAGCTGCAGTCGTATTGCGCGGTCAGGTAAAACTGGATGCGCTGGAAGGGTGGCTCAGTCGGGTGCATGGTTCTAGAAACAGGGGGCATCCGTGCGAACGGAGCATCGAACCTGACTGGAGTTCCGGTCAGGGGCAGGCAGGCCCGTCTCGATGTGCGGTTTCATGATGGCTTTGATCGATCAACGACGATTTCCGGATTGAACACCCAGGGGCCAGGCAGGTGGGGCAATTTTACCAACTCCGCCAGCCGCGCTGCGAACGCCTTGCGCGGCATGGTGCGCGCGCCCATGCTGGCCAGATGCGGTGTTTCCATCTGGCAGTCGATCAGGCCGAACGCCCACTGCTGCAGCTGCTGCGCCAGCCGAACCAGCGCCACCTTGGAGGCGTCGGGTTCGCGGCTGAACATCGATTCGCCGTAGAACATGCGGCCGATCGCCACGCCGTAGAGGCCGCCGACCAGCCGGCCGTCGCGCCAGGTTTCCACCGAATGCGCGTAGCCGGCATCGAACAGCTGGGTGTAGGCCGCGATCATCTCCGGGGAAATCCAGGTGCCGGCCTCTCCGTCTCGTGGCGTGGCGCAGGCGCGCATCACGTCGGCGAACGCGGTGTCGACGCGCACCTCGAAACCGGCATTGCGGATGCGCTTGGCCAGCGAACGGGGGATGCGCACCTCGCCCGGCACCAGCACCATGCGCGGGTCGGGACTCCACCACAGGATCGGTTCACCGGGGCTGAACCAGGGAAAAATGCCGTGTCGGTAGGCCTCCAGCAAGCGCGCCAGCGACAGATCGCCGCCCATGGCCAAGAGGCCGTTCGGCTCGGCGAGCGCGGTCTCGACCGGAGGGAAGCAAGGGGTGCTTTTGAGTCGTTCACTCATATCGCCATGGTAGCGGATTCATTCCGGCTTGCATCTGCCGACCCCACCATATTATGATATACGCATCTTCAATACTGCTAAGACGCTTTGGCACAAGAGTGAGCGCGGGCTCAAACCCACTCTCTTTTATAATGCCGGATTAACGGCCTGGCCCCGAAACCCCTCGGGGCGCATTGCAGCGCCGAGACCAGGCAGTAGGAAGAATGGCCATACCGAACACGACGTCAACACAGTCCGCATCGACGCTGAAGCCACAAGCATCCGCGTCCGGCTTGCCAGCCCGGCCATCCACCCGATGGTGCGGGGTGGCAGTTGCGGACCATGCAAAAAAGCGGTGCCCGACGCCGGCGGCCGGTCCGACCTCTCTCCCGGGCTTGTCGCCTGATGGCGTCCTTCTGCGGGGCGATTCGTGAGCACCTCGGGGCTCACGGACGCCCCGTCTTTTTCGGGCTGCTTTCACTGCGGCCTGCCGGTGCCGGACGGCGCCCACTACCCCATCCAGTTCGAAAACCAGACCAAACAGGCCTGCTGCCGCGGCTGCCAGGCGGTGGCGCAGACCATCATCGACAGCGGCCAGGGCGCGTATTACACCCACCGCACCGTGCTGCCGGCCACCCCACAGCAGGCCGAGGCCGAGCTGGCGCAGATGGGTCTGTACGACCTGCCGGAAATCCAGGAAAGCTTCGTCAGGACGGAATCGGAGAACATCCGCGAGGCCGCGCTGATCCTGGAAAACATCGTCTGCGCCGCGTGCATCTGGCTCAACGAGCGCCACATCGCCGGCCTGCCCGGCGTGCTGTCGGTGGAGATCAACTACGCCACCCGCCGCGCGCGGGTGCGCTGGGACAACAGCCGCATCCAGCTGTCGGCGATCCTGAAGGCAGTGTCCGACATCGGCTACATCGCCCACCCGTTCGACCCCGGCCGCTCCGATGACATCTACCGGCGCGAGCGCAACACCGCAATCAAGCGGCTGGCGATTGCCGGGCTCGGCATGATGCAGGTGATGATGTACGCGCTGCCGACCTACACCGCCACCGACATGACCGCCGACATCCGCCTGCTGATGAGCTGGGCGAGTCTGGTGCTCACCATCCCGGTAGTGCTGTATTCGGCGTGGCCCTTCTTCATTGGCGCCTGGCGCGACGTCAAGCGCCGCATGCTGGGGATGGACGTGCCGGTCGCGCTCGGCATCGGCACCGCCTTCGTCGCCAGCGTCTACAGCACGTTTTCCGGCCACGGCGAGGTGTATTACGACTCGGTCACCATGTTCGTCTTTCTGCTTTTGACGGGGCGCTTTCTCGAAATGAACGCGCGCCGCCGCGCCGGCGCCGCGGTGGAGGAACTGGTGAAGCTCATTCCTGCCGCCACCACCCGGCTGCCCCACTGGCCAATGCGCAACGAGGAGCAGGTACCGGTGGCGCGCCTCGCCGTGGGCGACCACGTGCTGGTGCGTCCCGGCGAGACGCTGCCCGCCGACGGCGAGGTGGTCGAGGGCGACAGCGCGGTCAGCGAGGCGATGCTGACCGGCGAATCGCTGCCGGTGTCGAAGAGCGTGCATGCGAAAGTGGTCGGCGGCAGCCTCAACCAGGCGAGTCCGCTGGTGGTGCGCGTGGAGAAGCTCGGCGCCGACACGCGGCTGGCCTCCATCGTGCGCCTGCTCGACCGCGCGCAGAGCGAGAAGCCGCGCATCGGCCAGCTGGCCGACCGCGCCGCCGCCTGGTTCGTCGGCCTGCTGCTCGTAATCACCTTCTTCGTCGGCCTGGCGTGGTACGTCATCGACCCATCACGTACCCTGTGGATCGTGGTGTCGATCCTGGTCGTCACCTGCCCCTGCGCGCTGGGCCTCGCGACCCCCGCCGCGCTCACCACCGGTACCGGCCGGCTGACGAGGCTGGGCCTGCTGACCACGCGCGGCCACGCGCTGGAAACTCTGGCGCGCGCCACCGACCTGGTGTTCGACAAGACCGGCACCCTCACCCACGGCCGCCTCTCCGTGCGCCGCGTGCTGCCGCTGGGCGACCGCAGCGCCGAAGAAGTCAGCCGGATCGCCGCCGCACTGGAAGCGGGATCCGAGCATCCCATCGCGCGCGCCTTGCGCGAAGCCGGATCGGCAAGCCTCACCGCCAGCAACGTCCACAATACACCGGGGCGCGGCGTCGAAGGCACGATCAATGGCCTGTCCTATCGCCTGGGCTCGCCGCGCTACGCCGCCGCTGGCGAAATGCCGCCTGAATCCGACAGCAGCGCGAGTTGGGTGGCGCTGGCGCAAGGCAGCGAAACCATCGCCTGGTTCGCGCTGGCCGACTCGCTGCGCGCGGACGCCTCCGCTGCGCTCGTCGCATTGCAGGAACTGGGCGTGCGCCTGCACCTGCTGTCGGGCGACGCCGAGCCTGCGGTGAAGGCGGTGGCGCAGCAGCTCGGCATTGTCGAGTGGCACGCCGGCGCGCTGCCGGAAGACAAGCTCGCCTACGTCAAGGCGCTGCAGCAGCAGGGGCGCATCGTCGCCATGGTGGGCGACGGCATCAACGACGCCCCGGTGCTGGCTGGCGCGCAGGTGTCGATCGCGATGGGCGAAGGCGCCGACGTCGCGCAGGCCGCGGCAGACATGGTGATGCTCGGTAGCCGGCTCGGCACCCTGTCAGAAGGCGTGGCGCTGGCACGCAAGACGCAGCACATCATCCGCCAGAATCTCGGCTGGGCGCTTGGCTACAATGTCATTGCCATCCCTGCCGCCGCCCTCGGCTACGTCACGCCCTGGATGGCCGGCATCGGCATGTCGGCCAGTTCCCTGCTGGTGGTGCTGAACGCGCTGCGGCTGTCCGACTTCAAATCCAGCGAATCAGAGATCAGGATTCAGGACTCGGAGAAAAAGCCCCGCGAGGCCACGGCCCTGAACCTGACCCCTGACCCCTGATTCCCCCCGCAATGGACATCCTGATCCTGCTGATCCCCCTGAGTATCGTCCTTGTCGGCGTCATCGCCTGGATCATGCTGTGGGCGGCCAGGAGCGGGCAGTTCGACGACCTCGAAGGCCCGGCGCACAGCATCATCATGGACGACGACAACCCGCCCGAATCCGACGACGCGCCCAAGCCCTAAGCAACGCCGGACCACGCCGCGCGGACGGAATGCGTCCTGGTCAGAAGCCGTCCACCCGCACCACCTCGTCCAGGGGAAGCTGGCCTGCTCGGGGCCACGGTTCCCGAACCCGCTTGCCAAGGGCGACGAACATCGACACGACATGCCCCTCGGGCAAGCGGATCAATTTCGCGACCTCATCGAAATCCGCCAGGTCCATCGGGCACGAGTCGTACCCCATCTCCTTCGCGGCCAGCATCAAGGTCTGGGCGGCCATGCCGCATGAGCGCATCGCTTCATCGCGCTGCGTCTGGGGCCGCCCGTGGTAATACTCGCCAATGGCGGCGACCACGCCCTCGCGGACGTCAGCGGACGCATTGCGCCAATAGCGCTCGGGCTCCTTTTGCCACGCATTGACGTCCGCGCAAATAACCACCAGCAACGAAGCTTCCGTTATTTGGGGCTGCATCCATGACACGGCACGAATGGCTTCGCGCAATGCCGGATTTCGCACCAGAACGAATCGCCAGTGCTGGAGGTTGAACGCCGTCGGGGAAAGCACGGCCAAGGCCATGAGTGCGTCGATTTCCTGCTCGGTCATCACGTGGCCGGGATCGAATTGCTTGATCGCGCGCCGTGTTTCGATTGCGGTTCTCACATCCATGCTGCTCTCCTTGGTGACAGGGCTCGATGCCGGAAGCCATGCTATCGGAGGGATTCCATCTATGTAAGTATGCACATTCATGTCATGTACTTACATTTTGTATACCAAGGAGATTCCGATGCGCCACAAGCGTTACGACTGCGACTTTGGGTGCCCGGTCGAGGCCTGCGTCGAGGTGATCGGCGGCAAATGGAAGGGGGTCATCCTGTTTCACCTGCTGGGCGGCACCAAACGATTCAATGAACTGTCACGGTTGATGCCTGCGGTGACGCAAAGAATGCTGACCCGGCAGTTGCGGGAACTGGAAGCTGATCAGGTCGTGGCGCGCAAGGTCTATCCGGAAGTCCCGCCCAAGGTCGAGTACTCGCTGACGACGTTCGGCAAGACGCTTGAGCCGGTGCTGAGAACGCTTCAGGGTTGGGGCATAAACTATCTGGGGCAGATCACCCGAATCAGACAGGAGCGCGCATGACCGGCGCCCCCAACGCCTCATCCGAAGCGGTGGGCGATCACAGAGAGGCCATCGTGCAATGAGCAGTCAACGCTCGCTTCCAGGTTCCACATGAGCACCCCCATCCTCTGGTATTTCGCCGACCCCATGTGTTCGTGGTGCTGGGGCTTTTCGCCGGTGATCGAAACCCTGCGCGACGCCTACCGCGGCCGCATGAAAATCGCGCTGGTGCTGGGCGGCCTGCGACACGAAACCGCGCCGATAACGGCGGCCGGGCGCGAGGATATCCTGCATCACTGGCAGCAGGTGCACGCCCGCACCGGCCAGCCCTTCCGTTTCGACAATGCACTGTCGGAAGGTTTCGTGTATGACACCGAACCCGCCTGCCGCGCGGTGGTCAGCATGGGCGGCATTGATCCCATGCTGATCTTCCCCTTGTTCAGGGCGATCCAGAATGCCTTTTATGCCGAGGGTCGCGACGTCACCCGGCCGGACGTGCTGGCCGACCTGGCGGCGGAACTCGGTGTCGCCAGGGATGCGTTTCTGCGGGCGTTCGACAGCGACGCTGCGCGCGCCAAAACCCAGGCGCATTTCAGACAGACGCGCCAGGCTGGCGTGCGCGGCTTTCCCGCGCTGATCCTGCAGCAGGACACGCTGCTGACTCCGGTCAGCAGCGGCTGCCAGCCGCTCGACACGGTGCGCGCTGCGATCGAAGCCGGCCTCGCCGCATGATGCTGCGCGTGCTCGCCCTTCTGCTCGCGCTCGGCGGGCTCCTTGCCGCAGGCGCCGGGGCCGATTCCCTGCCGCCGATGATCGACGCCCACGCACACTATTCTGCGCCCGACGCGGCGGCGTTCACGCCGGCCGAGGTGATCGCCAGACTCGATGCCGCCGGGGTGCGCCGGCAGGTCGTGACAAGCTCGCCGCCGCAGCTGTCGCAGCAGTTGTATCTACACGCGCCCGACCGGGTGATTCCCCTGCTCGGGGTGTACGCATCGGACCTGCACAAGGGCAACTGGGTGCACGACGCCGGCCTGCCGGCGCGGGTCGCCGCGCAGCTGGAAGACGGCGCATGGGCCGGCATCGGCGAGCTGCACCTGTTTGCCCGCGACGCGCGGCAGCCGGTGTTTACGCAACTGGTGCGGCTGGCCGCTGCGCGCCGGCTGGTCGTGATGATCCATGGCGATGCCGAGGTGGTCGAACAGGCGTTTGCCGTGGCGCCCGGGGTGCGAGTGCTGTGGGCGCATCTCGGCACCGAGCCCCGGCCCGATTTGCTGGATGCGATGCTGGCGCGGTTTCCACAACTGTGGATCGACACCTCGGTGCGCGACGAGCGCATCGCGCCGGGCGGCGCGCTGCTGGCGGAATGGCGCGCGCTGTTCGAGCGCCATCCCGAGCGCTTCGTGGTCGCGGTCGACACTTTCAGCGTCAACCGCTGGCAACACTATGAAACCGAGGTGGCGCAAATCCGCCAGTGGGTCGACCCGCTGCCGCTGCCGTTGAAAGGCAATCTGCTGCATGACAATGCAGCCCGCCTGTTCGATTCATTCTTGCCGCAGCGCGCGCGCCGGTAAAATCCCCACCACCTTTTGTCAGGAGTATTTTCGATGACCCGCCTGTCCCTGTTTCCCGTCACCCTCTTTCTCGGCGCGCTGATGCTCGGCATCTCCGGTTGCGGCGCCAGCGAGCCCGTCACGCAAACCGTTCCCACCACACCCGCCGCCGGCCAGCCCGCCAACCCGCGCGTGCTGATCGAAACCAGCAAGGGCAACATCACGGTGGAAGTGTTCCCCGCGCAGGCGCCGCAATCGGCCGGCAACTTCCTCAATTATGTGAAGACCGGGTTTTACGACGGCCTGGTGTTCCACCGGGTGATCCCCAACTTCATGATCCAGACCGGCGGCATGACGGCGGACATGGCGGAAAAGCCGAAAAACGCGCCGATCCAGAACGAGGCCGACAATGGCCTGAGAAACCTGCGCGGCACCCTGGCGATGGCGCGCACCGGCGACCCGCATTCGGCCTCCTCGCAGTTCTTCATCAACGTGGCGGACAACGCCTTCCTCGACCATCGCGGAAAAACGCCCCAGGGCTGGGGCTATGCCGTGTTCGGCCAGGTGGTCGACGGCATGGACGTGGTCGACGCCATCGTCGCCGCGCCGCGCGGCAACCGCGGCCCGCACGGCGACGTCCCCATCGAGCCCATCGTGATGAAGCGCGTCACCCTGCTGCCCGAGACGCCCACGTCCGCCGATGCCCTGAAGAAGTAAGGCTCGGTCTGCTTTCCTCCACCAAACTGCTGCTGCTCGGGTTGGCCGCGCCGGCAGCCATCGCGCTCGGCCTGATGGCCGGCACACTGCCGGCCGACCGCGAACTGGCGCTGCAGATCCTCACCGAACTGCGCGGCCCGCGCGTGGCGGCGGCATTCGCCTGCGGCGGCCTGCTGGCACTGGCGGGCGCGCTGATGCAGACGCTGTTCCGCAACCCGCTGGCCGAACCCTACCTGCTCGGCGTGTCCGGCGGCGCGGGACTCCTGGCGCTGCTCGGCATGGCGGCAGGGCTGGCGTGGCCGTGGATATCCCTGCTTGCGTTTGCCGGCAGCCTGCTGGCGCTGGCGCTCGCCGCCGCGCTCGGCGGGCGTCTCCTGGCGCGCGACCACACCCCGCTGCTGCTCGCCGGCGTGATGCTGGCGGCGGGCTTCGGCGCCCTGATCGCGCTGGTGCTCTCGGTGACGCCGGCCGAGCGCCTGCCCGGCATGCTGTTCTTCCTGATGGGCGACCTCGCCTGGACCAGCCAGCCCGCGCTGCTATGGGCGGCGTTGCTGCTGGCGGTGGCCGCCGCGCTGGCCTTGTCGCGACGCCTCGATGTGCTGCAGCTGGCGCCGCTCAAGGCCGCTTCGCTCGGCGTGGCCGTCGCCCCCACGCGCTGGATGCTGTTCGCGCTGGCCGGCGCCTGCACCTCGCTGGTCGTCGCGCAGGCCGGCAGCATCGGCTTCGTCGGCCTGATGGTGCCGCATGCCTTGAGAAAACTGGGCTTTGCCGGCCACCGCGCCCTGCTGCCCGCCTGCGCACTGGCCGGCGGCAGCCTGCTGGTGCTGGCCGACGCCCTGGCACGCACCGTGATCGAGCCGCGCGAACTGCCGGTGGGCGTGCTGACCGCGATGCTCGGCGTCCCCATGATGCTGTGGCTGCTGAGGAAGCCATGAGCCTCGTCGCCCACCAACTGGCCCTGCAAACCAGCACCCGCACCCTGGTCGACTCGCTCGACCTCGCGCTTGAACCTGGCGAAGTGCTCGGCATCCTCGGCGCCAACGGCGCCGGCAAGTCGACGCTATTGAACGTGCTGGCAGGGCTCGCCATCCCCGCGTCCGGCCGCGTCACGCTCGACGGCCATGCGCTCGCCACGATGCCGCCGCTGACGCGTGCGCAGCACATCGGCCTTTTGCCGCAGGGCGACGAGGGGGGATTTTTCGGCAGCGTCGCCGATTTTGTCGCGCTGGGACACTTTCCGTTCGGTGGCCCGGCACCCGATCTCGCGCCGCACCTCGCCAGCTGGGAATTGACCGATCTCGCCCGCCGTCCGCTCGACACGCTGTCCGGCGGCGAACGCCAGCGCGCGCGGCTGGCGCAGCTGGCGGTGCAGGCGCCGCGCATCGCCCTGCTCGACGAGCCGCTGACGCATCTCGACCCGGCGCATCAGGCAAAACTGCTCGCGTGGGCGCGCGGCGAGGCCGACGCCCGGCACAGCGTGGTGCTGACCCTGCATGACCCCAACTGGGCCGCCTGCCACTGCGATCGCCTGCTGTTCCTCTACGGTGACGGGCGCTGGCAGCTGGATACCCCCGCCGAACTGCTCACCCCCGACGCGCTTGAAGCCCTGTATGGCCCCGGCACGGCTGCGCTGTGGCAACAGGGCGGCCGGGGCGAGCCTGTATAATCACCCTCTGTTTTTAATTCACACGCCCTCGCGCACCCCATGATTCGTCGCTTCATCAATAAAGTATTTGGCCTTAAGCCGCGCGGTGCTGCCTCCGGCGCAGAGATTCTGCAGCAGTCCAAACACGGCATCCGCCGCGACCAGCTCGACGACTGCGCGCTGAAAACCTGCGAAACGCTGGCGCAGGCGGGGTTCAAGGGCTACCTGGTCGGCGGCGCGGTGCGCGATCTGCTGCTGGGCAAGACGCCCAAGGATTTCGACGTCGCCACCGACGCCACCCCGGAAGAAGTCAGGCGGCTGTTCCGCCGTTCGCGCATCATCGGACGGCGCTTCCAGATCGTGCATGTGATGTGCGGCCGCGTCACCATCGAGGTCACCACCTTCCGCGCCAACGGCCAGAAGGAAGCCGATGAGGAAGACGAGCGGCCGACCGACGAACACGGGCGTCTTTTGTCGGACAACATATTCGGCAATATGGCGGACGACGCCGCACGGCGCGATTTCACCATCAACGCGCTGTATTACGACCCCTTGAGCGAGGAAGTGCACGACTACTTCGGCGGCGTGGCCGACTGCAAGAAGCGCGTACTGCGCATGATCGGCGACCCCGAGACGCGCTTCCGCGAGGACCCGGTACGCATGCTGCGCGCCGCCCGCTTTGCCGCCAAGCTCGACTTCCACATCGACCCCGACACCCGCCGCCCGGTCGCCACGCTGGCGCCCCTTTTGGCCAACATCCCGCGGGCGCGCATCTTCGACGAGGCGCTGAAGCTCCTGATGTCGGGCCATGCGCTGCGCGGGGTGCACCAGCTGCGCGCCGAGGGCCTGCATCACGGCATGCTGCCGCTGCTGGACACGATCCTCGACGATTCCGTCGGCGAGCGCTTCATCACTGCCGCGCTGAAAACCACCGACGCGCGCATTGCGCAGGACAAGCCGGCCTCGCCGGCCTTCCTGTTCGGCACCCTGCTGTGGCCGCAGGTGCTGCAGCGCTGGCACGCGCTCGAAGCGGCCGGCGAGAAGCCGCAACCCGCGTTGTTCATCGCGATGGACGAGGTGCTCGATGCGCAGCGCGGCCAGCTCGCCATCCCGCGCCGCTACGACGGCATGATCAAGGAAATCTGGGCGCTGCAGCCGCGCTTCGAGCAGCGCGGCGGGCAGCGCCCGTATCGCCTGCTGGAGCATCCGCGCTTCCGCGCCGCCTACGACTTTCTGCTGCTGCGCGCCGAATCCGGCGAAGTCGACATCGAACTCGGCGAATGGTGGACGCGCTTCCAGGAAGTCGACGACGACGAGCGCGCCGCCATGCTGCTGATTGACAGCGCGCCCAAGCCGCGCCGCAAGCGCCGTCGCAAAAAGCCGGGCGAAGCCGCCGGCGAGACGCCGCCCGAATGAGCGTGATTGCCACCATCGGGCTGGGCGCCAACCTCAACGACCCGGCGGCGCAGGTGGAATATGCGCTGGCCGAACTCGACCGCCTGCCCGGCACCCGGCTGCTTGCCCGCTCCAGCCTGTACGCCTCTGCGCCGGTCGGTTATGTCGACCAGCCTGACTTCATCAACGCGGTGGCGCAGGTCGAGACCGACCTTGCGCCACGCGCGCTGCTGATGGCGTTGCTGGACATCGAACACCGCCATGGCCGCGCGCGCAGCTTCCGCAACGCGCCGCGCACCCTCGACCTCGATCTCTTGCTGTACGGCGACGCACATTTCCACGAAGAAGGGCTGACGCTGCCGCATCCGCGCATGACCGAGCGCGGCTTCGTGCTGCTGCCGCTGCTGGAAATCGCCCCCGAGGCCTCGATCCCCGGCCATGGCCGCGCCGCCAGCTGGCTCGCCAGCTGCGCGGACCAGAGCGTGATCGTTCTGCCCCCGCCCGTTGCCACCGCCCGCGCATGAGTCTTTCCCGCTTTCGCTACGTCGTCGTTGAAGGCCCGATCGGTGCCGGCAAGACCAGCCTCACCCACCGGCTGGCAGAATATATGGGAGCGGACACCCTGCTGGAAAACGCCGGCGACAACCCCTTTCTGTCGCGCTTCTATCACGAACCCCGGCGCTACGCGCTGCCGACCCAGCTGCATTTCCTGTTCGAGCGCGCACGCCAGCTGCGCGAGCTGACGCAGGGGGACCTGTTCCGCACCGGCACGGTGTCGGACTTCCTGATCGACAAGGACATGCTGTTCGCCCGCCTGAACCTGGACGACGACGAGTTCGAGCTGTATCAAAAAGTGTACGCAGACCTCGCGCCGCAGGCACCGACGCCCGACTTGGTGATCTACCTGCAGGCGCCGATCGATGCGCTGCAGGAACGCGTCAAGCGGCGCGGCGTGGAGTTCGAGCGCGGCATGGATGCGGACTACCTGCAGCGCCTGGCCAATAGCTACAGCGAGTTCTTCCATCGCTACGAGGCCGCGCCGCTGCTCATCGTCAACACCGGCAACCTCAATTTCGCCGAGAACGACGCCGACTTCGAGCTACTGCTCGAGCGCATGAGCAAAATGCGCGGCCCGCGCGAATTCTTCAACAAGGCAGCGTAAAGATGGCGATTACGCTGTCCACCCTCAAGGCGATGCGCGACCGCGCCGAAAAAATCGCCGTGCTCACCTGCTACGACGCCAGCTTCGCGCGTGTGCTCGATGCCGCAGGCGTCGACGTGCTGCTGGTCGGCGACTCGCTCGGCATGGTGATCCAGGGCCACACCTCGACGCTGCCGGTGAAGCTTGCCGAAATGGTGTACCACACGCGCTGCGTCGCCGCCGGCACCGAACGCGCTTTCCTCGTCGCCGATCTGCCCTTCGGCAGCTACCAGCCCTCGCCCGAGCGCGCGTTTTCCGCCGCTGCGCGGCTGATGGCGGCGGGCGCACACATGGTCAAGCTCGAAGGCGGCGCGATCATGGTCGACACCGTGGCTTTCCTGACACAGCGCGGCATCCCGGTGTGCGCACACCTGGGCCTCTTGCCGCAGTCGGTGAATCAGCTCGGTGGCTACCGGGTGCAGGGACGCGAGGATGCCGCCGCGACGCAACTGGTCGCCGACGCGCGAGCGCTGGAAGTCGCCGGCGCCGGCCTGATCGTGCTGGAAATGGTGCCCGCCACGCTGGCGCAGGCCGTCACCGAGGCGCTCACCATTCCCACCATCGGCATCGGCGCCGGGGTGAATTGTTCCGGCCAGGTGCTGGTGCTGTACGACATGCTGGGACTGTATCCGCGCGCGCCGAAGTTCTCGAAAAACTTCCTCGAAGGCCGCAACGGCATCGAGGCCGCCACCCGCGCCTATGTCGCCGCGGTAAAGGACGGCAGCTTCCCGGCCGCCGACCATACGTTCTGATGCAGGTCGTCCATACCGCAGCCGACCTGCGCACGGCACTCGCCGGGCAAACCGGCACCGCGTTCGTGCCGACCATGGGCAACCTGCACGCCGGCCACATCTCGCTGGTCGAATTGGCCAAACAATCCGGCCAGCCGGTGGTGGCGAGCATCTTCGTCAATCCCCTGCAGTTCGGCGCCGGCGAGGACTTCGAGCGTTATCCGCGCACCCTGCAAGCCGACTGCGACAAGCTCGCTGCCGCCGGCTGCGACTGGGTGTTTGCACCCGACGTCGCCGAGATGTATCCGGTGCCGCAGAGGTTTACCGTGCAGCCGCCCGACAGCCTGGCGAACGACCTGTGCGGCGCATTCCGCCCCGGCCATTTCAGCGGCGTCGCCACGGTGGTGCTGAAGCTCTTCAACCTGGTGCAGCCGCGCGTGGCGGTGTTCGGCAGCAAGGACTTCCAGCAACTGTTCGTCATCCGCGAACTGGTGCGGCAGTTCAACCTGCCGATCGAGATCGTGGCGGGCGCCACCCTGCGCGACGCCGACGGCCTGGCGCTGAGTTCGCGCAACGCCTACCTCGGCGCCTCCGAACGGATCCAGGCGCCAGCCTTGCATCGTGAACTCGCCACCGTCGCAGCGGCCGTGCAGGCGGGCGAGCACGCGTTGGAGGCGCTTGCCGCCAGCGCCGCCCGCCGCCTCAAAATGGCGGGCTGGCGCGTCGACTACGTCGCATTGCGCGACGCCACGACCCTGCTGGCGCCCACGCCCGACAGCACCCGGCTGGTGGTGCTGGGAGCGGCCTGGCTGGGCAATACCCGATTGATCGACAATATCGAGATGGCCTGGAGCAACCCGGCCTGAAGTTTTACTTGTGCCCTTTGGGTATAATGGCCATCCACTTTTTGTTTGTGAGGGCACCGTCATGCAAAGAACGATGCTCAAATCAAAGCTGCACCGGGCGACCGTCACGCATTCCGAGCTGCACTACGAAGGCTCGTGCGCGATCGACGAAACGCTGCTGGATGCGGCCAATATCCACGAATACGAGCAGATCCAGATCTACAACGTCACCAACGGCAAGCGCTTCACCACCTATGCCATTCGCGCCGCGCGCGATTCCGGCATCATTTCGGTGAACGGCGCTGCTGCGCACAAGGCGGATCCGGGCGACCTCGTCATCATCGCCACTTTCGCGGTCTACAACGAACTGGAATTGACGCGCTATGAGCCGGAGCTGGTGTACGTGGACGCGAATAACCGCATTCTCGATAGCCGCCATACGATTCCGGTCCAGGCTGCCTGAGCGTTCACACTGTCAGCGCTTCAGCCTGACTCTGCGGTCTTCGCCGCCGCTCGCAACCTGTCTTTCTTGCTGGGTCGTTTCCCCTTGACGCCACCATTGCCGGGCACGGCGATAGCGGGCTGAACCGGCTCGAACCCTTCGATCTGTTCCCGTGGCAGGTTCAGGTTCTGGCGTTTTTCGATCAAGCGGAAATGCGCCTCGGTGGCGGCGCTCACCAGGCTGATGGCCAGGCCGCTTTCCCCCGCGCGGCCGGTTCGGCCGATGCGGTGAACGTAGTCATCCGCTGAGCGCGGCAAGTCGTAATTCACAATCACCGGCAGCGCCGGGATGTCGATGCCGCGTGCGGCCAGATCGGTGGTGACCAGTACGCCCCAGCGCTTGTCCTTGAATTCAGCCAGGGTCTGCTTGCGTGCCGCCTGACCCAGCCCGCCGTGAAACGAGGTGGCGAACAGATCACCCCGATTCAGTTTGGCGGCCACGTGCTCGGCGGCATGCTGCGTGGCCACGAACACCAACACGCGTTCCCAGTCGTTGCTCTGAATCAGATGACGCAGCAGTTGCGTACGGCGCAGCGCGTCGACCCGGATCACCCGCTGCACGATCGCAGGCGCCACGCCGGGTTCAGACTCGACAGCCACCCATTGGGGGTCATTCAGCAAACCCTGAGCCAGCGCCTGGACCGCGGGCGGGAACGTCGCGGAGAAAAACAGGTTTTGTCGCCGCTCGGGCAAAGTCGCCAGCACCTTCGCCAGCGCATCGGAAAAGTCCAGATCAAGCAGTCGATCCGCTTCGTCCAGCACCAGATACTCAACCGCCGCAAGCGACAATGCGTTGTGCTGCAGCAGGTCGAGCAAGCGCCCCGCCGTGGCGACCACCACATCGGCACCGCCACGTAGCGCCATCATTTGCGGGTTGATCGACACGCCGCCGAAGACAACTGCCACCTTGAAAGAGGGATCCAGCTGATTTGTCAGACGCTGCAGCACGTCGCCCACCTGAGCGGCCAGTTCGCGCGTGGGCACCAGAATGAGCGCACGCACACGACCGGGCGCTGCTGCGGTGTCGGCAAGCAGACCTTGCAGCAGAGGCAAAACAAAAGCGGCGGTTTTCCCTGAGCCGGTTTGCGCGGTGGCCAGCACATCACGACCGCTGAGAACGACGGGTATGGCCGCACGCTGGATCGGGGTGGGTGCGCTAAAGCCGAATTCCGCGGCTGCGTGGGCAAGGAGGGGTACGAGCCCGAGAGCAGAGAATGACATGGTGTCTGGATGCAGGTTAACGCTGCGAGTGTGCCACGCTGGCGCGCACAGCCCGCCCGGTTGGCCCGCTTGCCTTATCAACGCAGGCGGGCAACCCGGAGGCGCAAGCGATCCCGGTTGGCTACGAGGGGCTGAGCTTCCAGATATCGCGGTTGTATTCGACCATGGTGCGATCGGTCGAAAAGAAGCCACTCGACGCTGTGTTGAGGATGCTCATGCGCGTCCAGTTGGCCTGGTCCTGCCAGGCCTGCGAGACCCGTTCCTGCGCATCGACATAACTGCGGAAATCCGCCAGCACCATCCACGGGTCATGCGGGCTCAGCAAGGTATCGAGGATCATGTCGAAGATGCCTGCCTCGCACAGGTTGAAATGGCCCGACCGCAACAGGTCGATCACTTCACGCAGTTCGGGGTCTTTTTCCACGTAGGACATCGGCTGGTAATTCGATCGCAGCGTCTCGACTTCATCGGCACGCAGGCCGAACAGGAAGAAGTTGTCCTCACCCACGGCTTCGAGGATTTCAATGTTGGCGCCATCATAGGTGCCGATGGTGATCGCACCGTTCATCATGAACTTCATGTTGCCGGTGCCGGACGCCTCCTTGCCTGCAGTCGATATCTGCTCGGAGAGGTCGGTCGCCGGCGCGATGATTTCCATGCTGCTGACCCGGTAGTTGGGCAGGAAGGCGACCTTGAGGCGGCCATTAACGTCGGGGTCGCTGTTAACGACCTCGGCCACGCTGTTGACCAGCTTGATGATGCGTTTGGCCATGACGTAACCTGGCGCCGCCTTGCCGCCGATCAGCACGCAGCGGTCCGCCCAGCCATCCAGCCGTCCATGGTTGATGCGGTTGTACAGATGGATCACATGAAGCACATTGAGCAGTTGCCGCTTGTATTCGTGGATGCGTTTGACCTGGACGTCGAACAGCGCATCCGGATTGAACTCGACGTCGCACTCAGCCTTGACCAGGGTGGCGAGGCGTTCCTTGTTGGCGTGCTTGACCGCGCGCCAGTCAGCATGAAATTCCGTGTGCTTCAGGTCGGCCAGCGGCTTCAGCTTTTCCAGCTGCGACAGATCGGCCACCCAGCCATCGCAGATCTTGCTGCTGATGAGCGCGCTCATGGTGGGGTTGGCATGCGCCATCCAGCGCCGGGGCGTGACGCCATTGGTCTTGTTGTTGAACTTGTGCGGCCACAGGTCGACGAAATCGCGGAACAGGCCTTCTTGCAGCAATTTCGAATGCAACGCGGCGACGCCGTTGACAGAGAAGCTGCCGACGATGGCCAGCCAGGCCATGCGCAGCTGCTGCTCCTGGCCCTCCTCGACGATCGACATGCGGCGCCGACGGTCGATGTCGCCCGGCCATTTCACTGCCACTTCGCGCAGGAAGCGCGCGTTGATTTCGTAGATGATTTCCAGCAGCCGCGGCAACAGGCGTTGAAACAGCGCAACCGGCCAGCGCTCCAGCGCTTCGGGCAGCAGCGTGTGGTTGGTGTAGGCCATGCAGTGCGAGGTGATCGCCCAGGCCTCATTCCATTGCATGCCTTCCTGGTCAAGCAGCAGGCGCATCAGTTCGGCCACCGCGATGGACGGATGGGTGTCGTTCATCTGGAATACGTTGAGCTCGGCAAATTTCGACAGGTCGCTGTTGCCCGCCGTATGCCACTGGCGCAGCGCATCCTGCAGACTGGCCGAGGCCAGAAAATACTGCTGGCGCAGGCGCAACTCCTTGCCATTTTCGCTGGAGTCGTTGGGATAGAGAACCATCGAGATGTGCTCGGCGTGGTTCTTGGCCTGTACCGCCTCGGAGTAGCTGCCGGCATTGAATTCACTAAGATCGAACTCGTCGGTGGCGGCGGATTTCCATAAGCGCAGCGTGTTCACCGCGCTGTTGCGATAGCCAGAAATCGGCATATCGAAAGGCACCGCCAGCACATCATTGGTGTCGACCCAGCGCGCACGATGGATCCCCGCCCGGTCGTGATAATGCTCGGTCCGGCCGCCGAACTGCACGCGACAGGTATATTCGGGTCGTTCGACCTCCCACGGATTGCCGTCGCGCAGCCAGTTGTCGGGATCTTCGATCTGGTAACCGTTTTCGATGTGCTGGCGGAACATCCCATACTCGTAGTGGATGCCATAGCCCATCACCGGCAGGTTCAGCGTGGCGCAGCTGTCCATGAAGCACGCGGCAAGCCGGCCCAGGCCACCGTTCCCCAGCCCGGCGTCGGGCTCCTCTTCGGCGAGGTTCTCCAACGTCTGGCCAAAGCTGTGCAAGGATTCGCGCGTCACCTCGTCCAGTCCCAGATTGAGCACATGGTTGGACAGGGCGCGGCCGATCAAAAATTCCAGCGACAGGTAATAGGCGCGGCGCTTGCCCGGCTGGTCGCGTGCCGCGTAGGTGTTCATCCAGTCCGACATGAGACGGTCGCGCAGCGTCCGCGCCAGAGCCTGATAGGTATAGACGGGCGGGCTGCCCAGCATGCGCCCCAGATGATAAAACTGGTAACGCTCAAGATCGTGGGTGAACGCCTTGCTACTGTTCGGCAGCGGTTTCAGGGCAACGGAACGGGTGGCTGATTTTTTGGCGGTCATAGTAGTAGTTCGGTCTGAAGTCATAAAGAATAGAGTGCAAGATAGTGGCCGGCGCTATCCGACCAGTCGAACGACTGACGCATGCCAGTCTGCTGCAGCCGTCGCCACTGCTTTGACTGGCGGTGAAGGTTGAGCGCGCGGCCGATAGCGTCCAGAAAGGCGGGGGCACCCGGCGTGTCGAACACGAACCCGGTGGCACTGGCGTCGTCCAATGTGGCCGCATTCGCATCGACCACGGTATCGGCCAGTCCGCCTGTTTTATAGACGATGGGCGGCGTGCCGTAATGCAGGCTGTACATTTGGTTCAAACCGCAGGGCTCGAAGCGCGATGGCATCAGGAACATATCCGCCCCGGCCTCGATCTGGTGTGCCAGCGGCTCGTCATAGCCGATTGTCACAAACAGCCGCTCGGGATGCTGTTTGGCCAGCCGCAATAATTTCTTTTCATACGCCGCCTGTCCGCTGCCCAGCAGCACCATGCGCACATCGGTCTCGGCGAGCAGCACCGGCATCGCTGCAAGTATCCAGTCAATCCCCTTCTGCTCGACCAGCCGTCCCACCATGCCCAGCAGGGGCGCCTGCATCGCCGCATCATCGACCAGCGGCAGGAAGCGTTCGAGCAAGGCCTGCTTGTTGCGCCGCTTGCCCGGCTGGATTCGCCCCACCGAATAATGGGCTGGCAGGTGCACATCGGTGGCCGGATTCCATACTCTCGTATCGATGCCGTTGAGGATGCCATGCAGCTTGTACTGCCGGGAACGGAGCAGCCCGTCGAGTCCGCAACCGAACGCCGGTGTACAGATTTCGGTGGCATACGTGGGACTCACCGTGGTGACGACGTCGGCATACACGATGCCGGCCTTCAACATCGAAAAACCGCCGTGGAACTCCACCCCTTCGGACGACCACCAGTGGCCGGGCAGCTGCAATCGAACGAAATCACTATGGGTAAAGTTGCCGCCATAGGCCAGGTTGTGGATGGTGAACACGGTTTTCGGGCGCGCCGGCTGCTCGGCCAGAAACGCCGCGACCAGTCCGGTCTGCCAGTCGTGCGTGTGCACCACCGCGGGGAGCCAGCCCAGTTCCAGTGCGTCCTGAGCCAGCAACGCCGCCACCCGCGCAAATACCGCAAAACGCTCGGCATTGTCCGGCCAGTCCTGGCCGCTTTCGTCGACATAGGGATTGCCTTCGCGGTCGAACAGCGCAGGGCAATCAACCACCCATAACGGAAACGCATAATCGGGATGATGCGTTTCCAGGATGCGCACTCTGACAATGCCCCTGGCGCCGCGCACCTCGAGCCAGCCAAGCATGCGCACCTGGTCGAGCTGGCGCAGCAGCGCATGATAGCCCGGCAACACCAGGCGGACATCGGCGCTGCCCGCATGCAGGGCATGCGGCAGGCTATAGAGCACGTCGCCCAGCCCGCCGGTTTTCACCAGCGGGTAGGCTTCGCTGGCCACAAACAGGATTTTCATTTTTCCGCGTTTCATTATTTTCAGGATCAGGATTCAGGGGCCAGGGGTCATGAGGCTTCGGGCGGTGCGCCTTTTACCCGACGCGGCCAAGACCGCACAAAGCCTGCCCCCTGAATCCTGGCCACTCGCTCATCAACATGGCTTCAGGAAAATTGCGCCCAGCGGCGGCAACGTCACTTCAAAAGAATATTCGTACCCCATCCACGGCAGGTTCTGCGGAAGCAAGGGCTGGCCGTTGCCGAGGTTGCTGCCGCCGTAATAGGTCGAATCGGTGTTCAGCACTTCGCACCACGCCGCGCCGGATGGAACGCCGATGCGATAGGCAGTACGCGGCACTGGGGTGAAGTTGAACAGCGCCACCATCTGTGCGGCATCTTCCTGCCCCTGGCGCACGAAGCTCAGCACCGACTGGTCGGCATCGTGGCAATCGATCCAGCGAAACCCGCGCGGGTCGAAGTCGAACTCATGCAGCGCTGCTTCGTTGCGGTACAGGTGATTGAGATCGCGCAGCAGCGTGCGGATGCCGTCATGCGCCGGAAACTCGAGCAGCACCCAGTCAAGCTGGCCGGATTCCTGCCACTCTGTCCACTGGCCGAACTCGCTGCCCATGAACAGCAGTTTCTTGCCCGGATGCGCGTAGTGCCACGCATAGAACAGGCGCAGGTTGGCAAAGCGCTGCCAGACGTCGCCCGGCATCTTGTCGAGCAGGCTTTTCTTCATGTGCACCACTTCGTCGTGCGACAGCGGCAGCACGAAGTTTTCGGTCCACGCGTACACCTGGCTGAAGGTCAGCTGGTTGTGCTGATACTTGCGATAGATCGGTTCCTTTTCGATGTAGTCGAGGCTGTCGTTCATCCAGCCCATGTTCCATTTCATCGAAAAGCCGAGGCCGCCGAGCTCGACCGGGCGCGACACCGCCGGCCAGGCGGTCGATTCCTCGGCGATGGTGAGGACACCGGGGAAGCGGCCGTGCACTTCGATGTTCATCTCGCGCAGAAACTCAACCGCCTCGATATTCTCGCGGCCGCCAAACTGGTTCGGCACCCATTCACCCGGCTTGCGCGAGTAATCGAGGTACAGCATCGACGCGACGGCGTCGACGCGCAGGCCGTCAATGTGGAATTCGTCAAGCCAGTACAGCGCATTGGCGACCAGGAAGTTGCGCACCTCGTTACGGCCAAAATCGAACACCAGCGTGCCCCATTCCTGGTGCTCGCCACGGCGCGGGTCGGCATGCTCGTACACCGGCTCGCCGGTGAAGCGCGCCAGCGCCCAGTCGTCTTTGGGAAAATGCGCCGGCACCCAGTCGAGCAGCACGCCGATATTTGCCTGGTGGCAGGCGTCGACAAAGGCGCGGAAATCGTCCGGCGAGCCGAAGCGCGCGGTCGGCGCGTAATAGCCCGATACCTGATAACCCCATGAGGCGTCGAGTGGATGCTCGGCCACCGGCATCAGTTCGATATGCGTGTAGCCGAGGTCCTGCACGTAGGGGATCAGTTCGGCGGAGATTTCATCCCAGCGATAAAAACCGCCATCGTCGTGGCGCCGCCAGGAACCGGGGTGCAGCTCGTAAATGCTGATCGGGCGATGTTGCCAGTCGAAATGCGCGCGCGCGGCGATCCAGTCGCTGTCGCCCCAGGCATGCGGCGTGTCATCAGGCACGCGGCTGGTAGTCTCGGGGCGCAGAAACATCTGTCGCGCATAAGGATCGGTCTTTCTCACCAGCTGGCCGTGGCTGCCGAGAATTTCGTATTTGTAGGCCGGACCGGCGGCGAGGCCGGGAATGAACAATTCCCACATGCCCGAAGTGCCGCGGCAGCGCATCGGATAACGCCGGCCGTCCCATTCGTTGAAGTCGCCGACCACGCTGACGCGTTGCACTGCCGGCGCCCATACCGCGAACAGGCAGCCCGTCACGCCGTCGATGGTCTTCAGGCGCGCGCCCAGCACTTTCCAGGCTTCAAGATGGCGCCCCTCGCCGAGCAGATGCAAATCCACCTCGCCCAGCTGCGGGGCGAAGGTGTAGGGGCATTGTGCGGTATGCCAGTCGCCCGCGCGCTTGTCCTGCCAGCGCATGACCGGATGGGCCTCGACCGGCGTGCCGGGCGGCAATAGCCGTTCAAAACAATCGGTGCCCGCCACCCGGGTCATGCGGCCGCCGGCCACCTCGACGGCTTCGGCGGCCGGCATGAAGCTTCGGATCAGGGTGCTGCCGTCGGGCTGGGCATGAATGCCCAGCACCTCGAACGGATCGTGATGCGTGCCGGCCTGCACGCGCAGGATCGGCGGGGAGATCGCGGGCAGACTGGCGCCAGGCGGGGCTTGCGGGGACGCGTTCATGGTTTGGGATTCGTCTCGCATCGGTGGGCTTTCTGTAATTTTTCAAGCAAACTGGATGCCAGATCGGGCGGCAGCGCGTCCCAGGCAAACCGCCAGGTCCAGTTGCCGTTGTCAGTGCCCGGCGTGTTCATGCGCGCCTCGGAACCCAGCCGCAACACGTCCTGCAGGGGCAGTACGGCCAGCGCGGCGCGACTTTGCAGCACCGCATCGACCATTGCGTCCGGCACCGCATCGGGGTCGCTGACGCCCAGTTTCCACATCACATGCTGGCGTTCATGCTCGGGCCGCGTGCACCACCAGCCCAGCGTGGTGTCGTTGTCGTGCGTGCCGGTGTAGTACACGGTGTCGGGGTGCACGTTTTCGGGCTTGTGCGGATTGTCGGCGTGGTCGTCGAACGCGAATTGCAGCACGGCCATGCCGGGCAGGCCGAACTGGTGGCGCATCTCGGTGACATCCGGGGTGATGATGCCAAGGTCCTCTGCCACCAGGGGCAGTTCGCCCATTTCGTCGGCAATCGCCTGCAACAGCGCCGCACCCGGCGCCTTGACCCACTCGCCGTGGATGGCGGTGGGTTCTTGGGCAGGGATCACCCAGGCTGCCGCCAGGCCGCGAAAATGATCGATACGCAACAAATCGAACCACTCGAAGTGCGCGGCGAGCCGTGCCCGCCACCAGGCAAAGCCGTCGGCCTGCATGACTGCCCAGTTGTAGTGCGGATTGCCCCAGCGCTGCCCCGTTTCGGAAAAATAATCCGGCGGCACTCCCGACACCACCATGGGATGACCCGCGTCGTCCAACAGGAACAATCTGCGTTGCGCCCATACGTCGGCGCTGTCGTGGGCAACGAAAATCGGCATGTCGCCGAATAGCTGGATGCCGCGCGCCGTCGCCTGGGCGCGCAGTGCCTGCCACTGCACGGCGGCACGGTACTGTTCGGCCATTACAGCGTCCAGCTTGCCGGCGTGGGCGGCATCGAACCCGGCCAGCGTCTGCGCGTCGCGGTCGCGCAGCACGACCGGCCAGTCGGTCCAGGGCGCTCCGCCCTGCTCCGCCTTGATCACCATGAAGCGCGCGTAATCTTCCAGCCAATGCGTCTGCTGCCGGCGCCAGTCCGCAAACCCGCTCATATCCACCGGCGCGGCGGGAAACAGCGCGGGATTGACCGCAAATGCCGACGCGCACTGATAGGGCGACAGGCCGGTGAGCGGGATGCCCAGCGGCAGCATCTGCCACACGCAGACCCCCGCCGCCTGCAGGAAATCCAGCCAGCGTCCGGCATCGGCCAGGGTGCCGGACGGCAGCGAGGTCGGATGCAGCAACAGGCCGGCGCGGTGGGTGTCGAAATTCATCCTAAATTCCTCGGCATTGAGATTCCAGGTCCATCAGGCGTTCCTGCGCATGGTGCCGGCGTTTTCCACCCAGCCGCCGCCAGCGGACAGCGGCACGTCGAGCAGCGCGGGCGGCGCCACGCCGAGCAGGCGATACAGTTCGCGCAGCTGGGTGCGATACAACTGTTCGAAGTCGCTGACGCTGCCCGACGGGTTGTAGTCACCGAACCACCAGAACCAGTCTGAACCCTCACACACCGCGAGCTGACGGGTGGCCAGCGCCAGCTGGTCGGTGTTCAGTTTGCCGGCGGCCACCACGCTGTCGTAGGCCTTTTTGGCGGCGACCAGATAGTCCCAGCCACGGTTCTTGTCGTCCGATCCGATCCAGGTCGAGAAGCTGCCGTAGACCCAACTGCCGGCCGCCAGCCGCTTCATGGCCCTGGCCGGCGCGTGCGCGGCCTGCTCGGCGAAGGTGCCGACCTTGAGGGTGGGGTGGCTGGACAGCGTCGCGTAGAGCGCGTCCAGGAAATGGTGGCCGTTGTCGGGGTAGTACTCCCAAGCGTTTTCGCCGTCGAGAATGACCGATACCACATGACGGGAGGCATCCTTGTCAAAAAAAGTAGCGATGTTCTCCAGATGCTGGACGAAGTCACCCACCGCATCGTCGGCATGCCAGTCGCTGTACTTGAAGCCGATCAGGTCCGACAGGCCGTCGTCGCGGAAAAACACCCGGGGCTTGAGGCCGTCGATGCGCACGGGCGAGAACAGCGCGTGCTTGCCCTGTATCTCCTCTTCCGGACACCCCGACTTGACGCAACTGTTGCGCCACACGCCCTCGCCCGAAGCGGTCCAGGAAAACCCCATTGCGTCGAGCTGAGCCAGAGCATCCTCGCTCACCCCGCCTTCGGACAGCCACACGCCCGCCGGCCGGATACCGAAATAGCGCTCGAACACCTCGACACCATGCTGCAGATGCCAGCGTGAACGCTCCGCCCCGCCGGGGTAGGCGGGCGCATCGGGAACGGGAACGTCGGGCAATGCGTCGCGCAGATTGCCGAAGTCGTTCAAGAGCGGCACGATGGGATGGCCGTAGGGCGTCATCGACAGTTCGACCTGGCCGCGCTCGGCGAGCGCCCGGTAACGCGGAATCAGCCCGGCGATGCAACGCTGTATCAGGTGCAACAATTCATGGCGGTCGGCCGCAGAGAAGCCTTTTTCCTGCGTCATCAACCGCTGCGCCAGCGGCAGTTGCCTGAGCGAGTGCCCCAGCCAGGCGAGGTGATACCAGGTCAACAGATCAAGAAAATACTGCTCGGACAGGTAGCCCAGATGCCCATGCAGGTCGGCGCTGTCCACGGCGCCCGCATCGCTGGTGCCGATCATGCGCAACAGCCGATGAAACGCGGGATAGGGATGGATCATGCGCGGCGCATGGCAGCGCTGGCAATCCTCAACGATGCGCTGGCGACTGTCGACATCCGACGGGATGCGCTCGACGCCGGACAGCAGATTCAGCATGTGGTCCTGAGTGGGCTTGCCGTGCTTCAACAGCACATCGAGCTGCTGTGCGTAGTCATCCAGCTGCTCCAGCAGCACCGGCGCGAAATTCACCACCACGCGCATCAAGGGATAGCGCTCCAGATGCGCGGCCATGTCGCTGTAGTCCTTGATGCCATGCAGGTACACCCAGGGCAGGTGATACGCGCCCTTGAGGCCTTCGCGGTAATACGGCTGGTGCATATGCCAGCACAGCACCACGTTGAGTGGCTTAGCCGTCATAGTCGTTCTGCAGTCTCGCGTACAGATTCTGGCCAAGCATTGCCGGCGTCACCAGGGTGATGCCTTCCTTGGTCACGTGAAAGCGCTTGGCGTCCTCCACCGGATCCTCGCCGATCACCGTGCCGTCTTCGATCACGCACCCCTTGTCGATGATGGCGCGGCTGATGCGGCAATGGCTGCCGATACTGACCTTGGGCAGGATCACGCTGTCCTTGATCAGGCTGTAGTTTTCCACCGTGGTGGCGAAAAAAAGCACCGAGCGTTTGACCCGCGCGCCCGACAGGATGCAGCCGCCGGCGATCAGCGAATCGATCGCCTCGCCGCGCCGCCCCTCGTCGTCGAGGATGAACTTGGCGGGCGGGTATTGCGGCTGGTAGGTCCAGATCGGCCAGTCGCGGTTGTACAGGTTGAGCTCGGGCTCGACCGAGCACAGCTCCATGTTGGTCTGCCAGTAGGAATACAGCGTCCCCACGTCGCGCCAGTAGGCCGGCAGCCCCTCCTTGTCGCGGAAAGGGAAAGCCATCGCACGGGCTTCGCCGATGTTGTCGGGAATGATGTTCTTGCCGAAGTCGTGGGCAGATTGAGAATTGCTGGCATCGTCGATCAGCGTTTTGTAGAGAAAGTCCTTGGAGAAAATGTAAATCCCCATCGATACCAGCGTGATGCCCGGTTTGCCGGGAATGCTGTCGGGTTGTGCGGGCTTTTCGGTGAATCGGGTAATGCGCATGTCCTCGTCCACCGTCATCACGCCGAATGCGCTCGCCTCGGCCGCCGGCACCTCGATGCTGCCGACGGTGAAATCCGCGCCGGTCTGCACGTGATAGAGCAGCATTTCCGAGTAATCCATGGTGTAAACGTGGTCGCCGCCCAGCACCAGCACATACTCCGGGTGGTGGCGCTGCATGATGTCGATGTTCTGGAACAGCGCATCGGCGGTGCCCTGGTACCACTCCTTCTTGTTGGTACGCTGCTGCGCCGGCAGGATTTCCACGAACTCGCCGATCTCGGCGCGCATGAAACCCCACGCACGCTGCAGGTGGCGAATCAGCGAATGCGACTTGTACTGGGTAAGCACGCCGATGCGGCGGATGCCCGAGTTGACGCAGTTCGATAGCGTGAAGTCGATGATGCGGTACTTGCCGCCGATCGGCACCGCCGGCTTGGCGCGCCAGGCAGTCAGGTCCTTCAGCCGTGATCCCTCGCCACCCGCCAGCACAAGTGCCAGCGTCCGGCGCGTAAGGTCGGTCGCGATCTTGGGCTCGGTGTAATAGCGATAAAGCCGCGTCTGTTCTTCCTTGGTAATGGTCATGCCCGCTCCTGGTTGCGCTGGTCTGGAATGAAAGGTGATTGGATATGATCGATCAAGGCGTGGCAAACCCGGTTGCGATTGCACCCTGTACGCCCAGCCGGTTGTTGGTGATCAGAAGAATCGGGGTGCGCTCGGCGACTCCGCGCATGCGCCCCTTGTCGGCGGCTGCAGCCATGAAGCGTGGCGACTGCATGCGCTCCCGCAGATGAACGGCGATGCCGCCCGCAACGTACAAACCGCCGCGCGGCTGGTAGAGCAGCGCCACATTGCCGATCCATGATCCATATAAATCGATGAACAGGTCGAGCGCGGCCCCGGCAGCAGAATCGCCGGCCTCGGCGCGGTCGACCAGCGCGGCACCGTCGACCGGATCGTCGGGCAGCGCGGCATGCTGTTCGGTACAACAGAAACGGTACAGGTCGTTCATCGCCAATCCCGACACCGCCCGCTCCCACGATACATGGCCATAGGACGGGCGCAATTGTTCCAGCAAACGTTGCTGCTGCGCATTGGCCGGCCCGAAGTCGACATGCCCGCCTTCGCTGGCGAAGCTGCGATAGCGACCATTGGCATCGGCCAGCATGAAAGCCAGTCCCAACCCGGTGCCGGCGCCGGTGATGGCGCGCACGCCACCTGTCTCGGTCGGCTGCGGATTGAGCGTAATCACGTCGGCGTCAGTCAGCGTCGCCACACCGGCGGCGGCGGCCTGGAAGTCGTTGATAAAGCGGACATAATCAATGCCGAGCGAAGCGCGCATGTCAGCGGCTGACAGCGTCCAGTCCAGGTTGGTGAGGGTGGCGCGCTGCGCGTCGAGCGGCCCCGGCAGTGCCAGCAACAGACGGTCCGGCCTTTTTGTCAGCTTCGAATCGGCGATGAACTGGCGAATCAGGTCGTCCGCCGTTGCGAATGCCGCACTCGGATACACCTGTTCGAAACGCAACTGCTGGACGCCGTCCGGTTCGCCCGTCATCCACGCCAGCCAGCTCTTGGTTCCGCCGATATCGCCTGCAATGAGATCCATAAGCGAATTATCAGCCAGTCGTGCGCTGGCGTATGCACCGGTACTGATTGATCAGCGAATTGGTCGAGGCGTCGTGGCTGGACACCATCGCGTCGGCATGCAGTTCTGGCAGGATGCGGCGAGCGAGCTGTTTGCCGAGTTCCACCCCCCATTGGTCGTATGAGTTCAGATTCCAGATCACGCCCTGCACGAAGATCTTGTGCTCGTAGAGCGCAATCAGCATGCCCAGGGTGTGCGGCGTGAGCGTCTGCAGCAGGATCGCATTGCTGGGATGGTTGCCGTCGAATACCTTGTGCTGCACGAACGCGCCGGCCTGGCTCGACTCCGAGCCTCCTTCAAGCGAGCCCATTTCAAGCTGCGTCTCCTCGCGCGTGCGACCGCGCATCAGCGCCTCGGTCTGCGCCAGGACGTTGGCGATCAGGATGTCGTGATGTTCCTGCAATTCGGTCGGCGGCTCGAGCGAGACGATAAAGTCGGCCGGGACCAGCCGGGTGCCCTGGTGCAGCAACTGGTAGAACGCGTGCTGGCCGTTGATGCCGGTTGCGCCCCAGATGATGGGGCCGGTGGCGTAATCCACCCCCTTGCCGTCGCGATCGACCGACTTGCCGTTGCTTTCCATGTCGGCCTGCTGCAGATAGGCGGGCAGGCTGCGCAGGGCGTGGTCGTAAGGCAGGATGGCCTGCGATTGTGCGCCGAAAAAATTGTTGTACCAGACGCCCAGCAGCGCCAGGATCACCGGCATGTTCTGATCGGGCGGCGCCTCGCGAAAATGCGCGTCCATCGCGTGCGCGCCGGCCAGCATTTCGATGAAGCGCTCAGCCCCCACCGCCAGCATGATCGGCAGCCCGATCGCCGACCACAGCGAATAGCGCCCACCCACCCAGTCCCAGAATTCGAACATGTTGGCGGGGTCGATGCCGAAGGCCGTCACCGCCTCGCGGTTGGTCGACACCGCGACAAAGTGCCTGGCGATGTGGCCGTCTTCCTGCGCCTGCGCCAGAAACCAGGTACGCGCATAGTGCGCGTTGGTCATCGTTTCCTGCGTGGTGAAGGTTTTCGACGCCACGATGAACAGCGTGGTTGCAGGATTCAGCGATTCCAGCGCCGCCTTCACATGGGCGCCGTCGATATTGGAAATGAAATGCAGCTTCATCTGCGGGTGGCGATAAGGCGCCAGCGCCTGGACCGCCATCTGCGGCCCCAGGTCGGAGCCGCCGATGCCGATGTTGACCACGTCGGTGATCCGTTCGCCACTGTAGCCGCGCCATTCGCCGCTGCGCACCTGCCCGGCAAACGCACCCATCTTTTCGATCACCGCGTTGACCTTCGGCATCACATCCTCGCCGTCGACTATCACCGGATGATTGCCGCGGTTGCGTAGCGCCACATGCAGCACCGCGCGGTTTTCAGTGTTGTTGATCTTCTCGCCGCCGAACATGCGCCCGCGCCAGCCCGTCACATCCGCTTCTTCGGCCAGTTGCATGAGCAGGCGCATGGTTTCGTCGGTGATGCGGTTTTTCGAGTAATCCAGCAGCACATCGCCTACCTGCAGCGAAAACCGTTCGGCGCGGGCCGGGTCGGCAGCAAACAGGTCGCGCATGTGCGTCGACGCCATCTGCGTCCGGTGCGTCTGCAGCACGCGAGACACCGGCCAAGGCAACGCGCCCGACTCGCCGCCAAATTTCTCTACATATAAAGGCATTCCTATCCTCCCATTCAACGACAACATCCGCTGTCGTTCAGCTGTTATCTAGCAACGCCTGTGCCACACACATCCGCTCCAATGTATGCCATCGCAAACCCTATTGAAGACCGGTGAAGCCTTGATGACAAGGCCATGAGCGCACCCAGTCAATGCAGGCTCCATCTTCTTTAAGCGTAGGGCAGAAATGATCACAATGCACCCAAATAGTGCCGCAACTACAGGACGGTGCCTATAGCACCTGAAGGGAAATCCTGAAAGAAAACTGATTGGTGCCGGGAGGGGGACTCGAACCCCCACACTGTTACCAGCGGCGGATTTTGAATCCGCTGCGTCTACCGATTCCGCCATCCCGGCAAGGGCCGAACGCGAACGCGTTCGGCGACAGAAGCCGCGCATTATCGCCGAATCAGGCGCCCTGCCGCAAGGCGACGGCTATAATCGCGCCCCATGCTAGTTGCCGATTTTGATTTTGATCTTCCCCCTGAGCTGATCGCGCAGCTGCCGCCTGCGGTGCGCGGCGGCAGCCGGCTGCTGCACGTCGAGCCCTCAGGCGCGCTGCATGACCGCTGGTTCAGCGAGTTGCCAACCCTGCTGCGCCCGGATGACTTGCTGGTGATGAACGACACGCGCGTGATCAAGGCGCGGCTGTTCGGCACCAAGGATTCCGGCGGCAAGGTTGAACTGCTGGTGGAACGGGTCACGGGCGAATTTGATGCGCTGGCCTTCATCCGCGCGAGCCATGCGCCCAAGCCGGGTTCCCGCATTCAGCTTGCCGAAGGCATTGCCATCGACGTGCTGGCGCGCCAGGACGACCTGACGCAGCTGCGCTTTTCGCGCCCGGTGCTGGAAGTGCTCGACCAGCTCGGCCAGCTGCCGCTGCCGCCCTACATTGAGCACACGCCGACGGCCGACGACGAGGCACGCTACCAGACGGTGTATGCGAACGAGCCCGGCGCGGTGGCAGCGCCGACGGCCGGCCTGCATTTCGACGGTGCCATGCTGGATGCGCTGCGCGAGCAGGGCATCCGCACGGCGCAGGTGACGCTGCATGTGGGCGCAGGCACTTTCCTGCCGGTGCGGGTGGACAACATCGCCGACCACAAAATGCACAGCGAGCGCTACACGATTCCGCAGGCAACCATCGACGCTATCCGTGAGACGCGCGCCCGCGGCGGCCGCGTGGTGGCGGTGGGCACCACCAGCCTCCGCGCATTAGAGGCAGCCGCGCTGGCGGCTTCGGCGCAGGCCGGTGAACTGCACGCAGGCGCCGCCGAAACCGATATCTTCATCACGCCCGGCTATCGCTTCCGGGTGGTCGATGCGCTCATCACCAACTTTCATTTACCCAAGTCCACGCTGCTGATGCTGGTCTCCGCCTTTGCCAGCCTGGACACCATCCGCGCGGCCTACGCCCACGCCATTGCAGAGCGCTACCGCTTCTTCAGCTATGGCGATGCAATGTTCCTGGAAAAGCGCCCACCCGCATGAAATTCGACCTCCTCGCCACCGATGGCGGCGCGCGCCGCGGCCAGCTCCACCTCGCGCACGGCACCGTGCAAACGCCGGTCTTCATGCCGGTCGGCACCTACGGCACGGTGAAGGCGATGTCGCCGGCAGAACTCAGCGACATCGGCTTCGAGATGGTTCTGTCCAACACCTTCCACCTGTGGCTGCGGCCGGGGCTGGAGGTGATCGAAAAATTCGGCGGCCTGCACCGGTTCATGGGCTGGGACAAACCCATCCTCACCGATTCGGGCGGCTTCCAGGTGTTCAGCCTGGGCAAGCTCAGGAAGATCACCGAGGAAGGCGTGAAGTTCTCCTCGCCCATCAACGGCGACAAGCTGTTCCTGACGCCCGAAATCTCGATGCAGATCCAGCACACCCTGAATTCCGACATCGTGATGATCTTCGACGAATGCACGCCCTACCCCGCCACCGAGCGCGAAGCCGCCGATTCGATGCGGATGAGCCTGCGCTGGGCCGAGCGCTCCAAGGCGGCCCACGCCGGCAATCCCAACGCGCTCTATGGCATCGTTCAGGGCGGCATGTTCGAGGATCTGCGCGACGAGTCGGCACGCGCGCTGATCGGCATGGACTTCGACGGTTACGCCATCGGCGGCCTCTCGGTGGGCGAGCCGAAGGAGGACATGAAGCGCATCCTCGCCCACACCGCGTCGCAACTGCCGGCCGACAAACCGCGCTATCTGATGGGCGTCGGCACGCCATCCGACCTGGTCGCCGCGGTGGCGCAGGGGATTGACCAGTTCGACTGCGTGCTGCCGACGCGCAACGCACGCCACGGCATCCTGTACACCCGGCATGGCGACATGCGCATCCGCAATGCGCGCTGGAAAACCGACACCGCGCCGATCGACGATGAATGCACTTGCCATACCTGCACCCATTTCAGCCGCGCCTACGTGCATCACCTGATCCGCGCCAACGAAATTCTCGGCGCGCGGCTCGCCACGATCCACAATCTGCATTACTACCACCGCCTGATGGCCGGAATGCGTGCCGCGATCGAGACGCATCGATTTGCCGATTTCACGGCGCGCTTTCATGAGATGCAAACACGTGGGTGGTAGAATCGCACGGTTTTAATTTATCTGTTCCGACTTGGAGTTTTATCCATGATTTCTCTTGCCCACGCGCAATCTGCCGCAGCGCCCTCCGCTGGTTTCACCGACTTCCTGCCGCTGATCATCATCTTCATCCTGTTCTGGTTCATGCTCATCCGGCCGCAGATGAAGCGCGCCAAGGAACAGAAAAAGATGCTGTCTGAAATACAAAAAGGCGATGAAGTCATCACCGCCAGCGGCCAGGTCGGCAAGGTCGCCAAGATTGGCGAACAATACATGTCGCTGGAAATCGCCGACGGCGTGATCACCCACGTACAGAAGCAGTCGATCCAGACTCTGCTGCCCAAGGGCACCATCAAAGGCCTGTGAGGTGAAAGAGGTGAGGCGTCAGGCATCCGCGCCCACCGTCGCTCCCCTCCTCACCCCTCTCCCCTAACGCCTAACCCTTAAAAAATGAACCGCTTCCCGCTCTGGAAATATGCGCTCATCGGCTTCACGCTGGTGGCCGCCTTCCTCTACGCCCTGCCCAACTTTTTTGGGCAGACCCCGGCAGTGCAGGTGTCCCCGGTGCGCACGCTCGAAAAGGCCGACCCCACGCTGCTGGCCAAGGTGGAGTCATTGCTCAAGGCATCCAGCGTGTCTTACAACGGAGTCGAGCTGGCGGACAACAGCATCAAGGCGCGCTTTGCCAGCACCGATCTGCAGATCAAGGCCAAGGATGTGCTGGAGAGCGGCCTGGGTGAGCGTTATACGGTGGCGCTCAATCTGCTGCCGGCCTCGCCAGCCTGGCTGTCGGCGATCAGCGCGTTGCCAATGAATCTCGGCCTGGATTTGCGTGGCGGTGTGCATTTTCTCCTTGAAGTCGACATGAAGGCCGCGCTGGAAAAGGCGGCCATCCGCTACCAGAACGAATTCCGCACTGAGCTGCGTAGCGACAAGATCCGCTACGGCCGCATCAGCCGCGAGGGCGATGCCGTCACCGTGCATTTCGCGACGCGCGACCAGCGCGACGCTGCGATCAACAAACTGGGTACGGCGTTCACCGACCTCGCCTATACCGCTGACGACCAGGCTGAAGCCTTCACCCTGACCGCACGACTCAAGCCGGAAGCCGAAAAGCAAATTCAGGAATTTGCCCTGCAGCAGAACATCACCACCTTGCGCAATCGCGTCAACGAACTTGGCGTCGCCGAGCCGGTGATCCAGCAGCAGGGTGCCAACCGCGTCGTGGTCCAGTTGCCCGGCGTGCAGGATACCGCCAAGGCCAAGGACATTCTTGGCCGCACCGCCACGCTGGAAATCCGCATGGTGGACGAACAGGCGGATCCGCAGGCCCTGGAACAGGGGCAGGCACCGTTCGGCACGGAAATTGTACCCACCCGGGAGGGCTCGCTGATCGCGGTAGAAAAGGATGTGGTGCTGACCGGCGACTCGATCACCAACGCCACGCCGGGCTTTGACAACACCAGCGGCCAGGCCGCAGTCCACATCAGTCTGGACGGCAAGGGCGCACGTATCTTCAAGGACGTGACGCGCGAAAACGTCAACAAGCGCATGGCGATCCTGCTGATCGAAAAGGGTCGCGCCGAAGCCATCACGGCGCCGGTGATCCGCGAGGAAATCGGCGGGGGCCGGGTGCAGGTCACCGGCATGGAGTCGGCGCAGGAAGCCTCCGACGTCGCCCTGCTGCTGCGCGCCGGCGCGCTCGCCGCGCCGATGCAGATCATCGAGGAACGCACCGTAGGCCCCAGCATGGGCGCTGAAAACATTGCCAAGGGCTTCAATGCCAACATCTGGGGCTTCATCGCCGTGGTGATATTCATCACCTTTTACTACCGCGTGTTCGGCCTGTTTTCATCGATTGCACTGGCAATCAACGGCTTCTTCCTGGTTGCACTGCTGTCGCTGCTGCAAGCCACGCTTACCCTGCCCGGCATGGCTGCGATCGCGCTCACCCTCGGCATGGCGATCGACGCCAACGTTCTGATCAACGAGCGTATTCGGGAAGAGCTGCGCAATGGCGCTACCCCGCAGGCGGCGATCAGCGCCGGTTACGAACGCGCCTGGGGTACGATTCTGGATGCCAACATCACCACCCTGATCGCCGGCTTCTCGCTGTTCTGGCTCGGCTCGGGCCCGGTTCGCGGCTTTGCCGTGGTGCTGTGCCTCGGCATTCTCACCTCCATGTTCAGCGCCGTGACCGTTTCGCGCGCGATGGCCAACCTCACGTATGGGCGTCAGGCGCGCCTGGCGAAACTCTCGATTTAAGGCCCGACCATGATCGATTTCTTTCCCTTCAAAAAAACCATCCCCTTCATGAGCTGGGGGAAGGCGACCACCGCAATTTCGCTGCTCACCTTCCTGTTTTCAGTATGGGCACTGTGGGACAAAGGCCTCAACTTCGGCGTCGATTTCACCGGCGGCACCGTGATCGAGGTCAGCTACGACCAGCCCGCCAACCTGCCCGCGATCCGCGGCGCACTGGAAAAAACCGGCCTGCCCGAAGTCACGGTGCAGAGCTTCGGCACCAGCCGCGACGTGCTGATCCGCCTGCCGGTCAGGGGTGATTCCGACGCTGCGCAGACCAGCAACCGTGTGATGGCCGCGCTGACCGCGGCCGATGCCGGGGTGGAACTGAGGCGTGTCGACTTCGTCGGCCCACAGGTCGGCAAGGAGCTTTACGACAGCGGCGCCCTGGCGCTATTGGTGGTCACCTTCGGCATCATGGCGTATCTGGCGATCCGTTTCGAATGGCGCTTTGCGGTGGCCGGCATGCTCGCCAACCTGCACGACATCGTGATCATCCTCGGCGTGTTCGCGTTTTTCCAGTGGGAATTCACCCTCACCGTGCTGGCCGGCGTGCTGGCGGTCCTGGGCTACTCGGTCAACGAATCGGTGGTCATTTTCGACCGCATCCGGGAAAACATCCGCAAGATGCGCGGCGCCGCCATCCCGCACATCATCGACGACGCCATCACCCGTACCATGAGCCGCACCATCATTACCCACGGTTCGACCCAGATCATGGTGCTCTCGATGCTGTTCTTCGGCGGCGAGGCGCTGCACAACTTCGCGCTCGCGCTCACCATCGGCATCCTGTTCGGCATCTACTCGTCCACCCTGGTCGCCAGCCCGCTGCTGCTGATGTTCGGCATCAAGCGCGAGCATTTCATCAAGCCGGTGGAGAAGAAGGAAGAAGCGGTTGTTTGACTTGAAGCCGAGAGCTGAGAGTCGATAGCGGTGAGCCACCCACCCACTCTCGGCTCTCGACTCTAAAAATGCTCCACGAAATCATCCAAACTATCGTCAGCATCGTCGGCGCTTGGGGCTACCCGGGCATCTTCCTGCTGATGGCACTAGAATCGAGCTTCTTCCCCTTCCCCAGCGAAGTGGTGATGATTCCGGCCGGCTATCTGGCCTACAAGGGCGAGATGAATCTTGTGCTGGCGATCCTGTCCGGCATCGGCGGCAGCCTGTTCGGCGCGCTGTTCAACTACTGGCTGGCGTTGAAACTGGGGCGGCCGTTTCTGCTGCGCTACGGCAAATACGTGCTGTTCAAGGAACATTCGCTGCAGCGCATGGAAGACTTCTTCGCGCGCCACGGCCACATTTCGACCTTCACCGGACGGCTGATTCCGGCAGTGCGGCAATACATCTCGCTGCCAGCGGGTCTCGCGCGCATGAATCTTGCGGTGTTCAGCTTCTACACCAGTCTCGGTGCGGGCATCTGGGTCACCATCCTCGCGGTGCTCGGCTACAGCCTCGGACACAACGAAGCGGCCATCCGCGACAATCTGTATGTGATCACACTGATCACGCTGGGCGCGGTCGCGGTGATCGTGCTGCTCTATGTGCGGCTCAAGCTGAAGAAAAAAGTGCTGCGCTGAGTTTCACCCCGCGGCTGCATCCACCATCAGTCGCTTCATTTCCGCCACTGCGTCCTTCCAGCCGACGAACATGGCCTGCGCGACGATCGCATGGCCGATGTTGAGCTCATGTATGCCCGGCAGGGCCGCAATCGGCCTCACGTTGTGGTAGGTCAGGCCGTGCCCGGCATTGACCGTCAAACCGATGCTGCGGCCATAGGCGACCGCTTTGCGGATGCGTTCGAATTCGACCACACACGCCGCGTCGGTTACGGCATCGGCATAGGCACCGGTGTGGATTTCGACCACCGGCGCGCCAGCCGCGTGCGCCGCGTCGAGCTGGGCAAAATCGGCGTCGATGAAGAGCGAAACCCGGATCCCGGCATGCGCCAGCTGCGCGCACGCCGCCTGTATTTTTGGCAGCTGGGCGACGACATCGAGTCCGCCTTCGGTGGTCAGCTCCTCGCGCTTCTCCGGCACCAGGCAGACGTCCTGCGGGCGCGTAGCACAGGCGATGGCGAGCATCTCATCGGTCACCGCCATTTCCAGGTTCATCTTGGTTTTCAGCACCTGGCGCAGGATCGCGACATCTTCGTCCTGGATGTGACGGCGATCTTCCCTGAGGTGCAGGGTGATCGAGTCGGCGCCGGCGGTTTCCGCCATGAGCGCAGCCTCGACCGGGCTGGGATAGCGGGTCTTGCGCGCCTGGCGCAGGGTGGCGATGTGGTCGATGTTGACGCCGAGATAGATGCTCATGGGTTCAGCTGGGGTAGATTGGGTTTGGCGGATTCAGTTCTGTGAGTTCTCGTAGCAGCTGGCGAGTATAAAGCGGCTTCGCGCCCAAGGTGTGGTTGATCAGGGTGCGCATCAGGCCCTTGGCCTCGACCAGCGTCGCCGGCCGCTCGAAGCGACCGGCCGCCAGGTCGATCAGCGTCTGGCCCGATACCGGGCAGCCCGGCTGTCCGGTATCGCGTAGCGCGCCGCGTTCGGGCTGGAACACGTAGCGGACACCGGGTTCAATCGGCGCCCCGCTGTCGGCCTCGGCGTCGAAGGTGGCGCCATAGCCGATTTCGGACAGCAGGTTTTTCTCGAAGCCGCGCAATATCCGCTCGAAATAGGTGGCGCGTTCGAAATCGGTGCCGCCAGCCTCGTTCGCCAGTTGCTCGAGGGTGTCGGCATAGCGGTCATACAGCTTTTCGTGCGCATCGCCGCGCGCCAGCAAGCGCAGCAACAGTTCGTTCAGATAAAACCCGCACATCAGCGCGCGCCCCTGCGGCGCGATCAGGCCGCCCTGCCATTCGGCGGCATGCAGGGTTTTCAGCTCGGACTTGCCGAACCACGACAGCAGCAACGGGGTGAACGGCTGCATCAGCCCGCGCAGGGCCGAGGTCGGCCGGCGCGCTCCGCGTGCGATCAGCCCCACGCGCCCATGGCTGCGGCTGAACACCTCCGCCACCACGCTGGTTTCCTTGAAAGGGTAGGTGTGGAGGATGAAGCCGGGGTCGTTGTTGATGCGGGCGTCAGAAGACATGGGGGAAATCCGTTCTTCGCGGAAGACGCGAAGACAAAATCATTGGGGATGCACGATCACTCAATACATAGGACATTCATCGTTGAGCGCCTGTTGTCCTTCGTGCGCCTCCGCATCCTTCGCGGATCAAGCTCCGATTTCAGTCCAGCCCCAGCGACCTCAGCATCCGCACATCGTCGGCCCAGCCGCCCTTGACCTTGACCCAGACCTCAAGATAGACCTTGCTGTCGAACGCACGCTCCATGTCGAGACGCGCCTGGGTGGAAATGGTCTTGAGCTTTTCGCCCCCCTTGCCGATGATGATCGGCTTATGGCTGTCGCGGTCGACCAGGATGGTGGCGAAGATGCGACGCAGGTTGCCCTCTTCTTCGAACTTGTCGATGGCCACCGCCACCCCGTAGGGGATTTCTTCGCCGCACAGACGGAAGACTTTTTCGCGAATGAGTTCAGCGGCCAGCTGGCGTTCGGTCTGATCGGTGACGTCGTCCGCCTCAAACAGCGGCGCGTTTTCCGGCAGGTGAGTTTGCAGGGTTTTCAGCAGTTCTTCGAGGTTGTTGCCCTGCTTGGCCGATACCGGGACGATCTCGGTGAACGCATGCGCAGCAGAAACTTCCTGCAGATAGGCCATCAGCTCGGCACGATCCTTGACCTGGTCGATCTTGTTCACCACCAGGAGCAACGGGCGATCCTTGGGCAGCAGCTCCATCACCTGCTGATCTTCCTTCTTCAGCCGCCCGGCTTCCACCAGCATCATCACCACATCGGTATCCGATAGCGTTTCGCGCACCCGCTTGTTCATCGCGCGGTTCATGGTACCGGTATAGCGCGTCTGGAATCCCGGTGTATCGACGAACACGAACTGCGCTTCGTCGGTAGTGTGGATGCCCATCACCCGATGGCGCGTAGTTTGCGCCTTCTTCGAGGTGATGCTGACTTTTTGCCCGACGATGCGGTTAAGCAGCGTCGATTTGCCGACGTTGGGGCGCCCGACAATGGCGATGAGGCCACATTTGAATTCACTCATTTTTGCACGCTCTTCTTCGCTGCCCGTTCATTTCGTAATGCGGCGCACGCTTCGCGTGCGGCCTCTTGTTCGGCGGCACGGCGGCTTTTGCCGACGCCGCGCGTGCTGAGCACGGGTTTGCTGAGCAGGCATTCGACGATAAAGCTTTGGTCATGCGCCTCGCCCTGAGTATCGACCAGCCGATAGTCCGGCAGCGGCAGGCGGCGTGACTGCAGCATTTCCTGCAACTCCGTCTTGGCATCCTTGCCCGAGGCGGTGGGGTCGATTTGTGCCACCAACGGGGCGAACAGACCGTTCACCACACGCTGCGCCTCATCAAATCCCGCCTCGAGAAAGATCGCGCCGAACAGCGATTCGAGCGCATCGGCCAGAATCGAGGGACGGCGGAATCCACCGCTTTTGAGTTCCCCCTCACCCAGCAGCAGACTCTCGCCCAATCTCAGTGCCGCTGCGATTTCGGCCAGGGTCTCCTGCCGCACCAGGTTGGCGCGCAGGCGCGACAGGCTCCCTTCGGGCAATTCGGGAAACGCATCGTAGAGCGCGCGGGCGACCGAGCAGTTCAGCACCGAGTCGCCGAGAAATTCAAGCCGCTCGTTATTGACCGCACCGTAACTGCGGTGCGTCAGCGCCTGGGTCAGCAGATCGGCACGGATAAAGGTATAGCCCAGCGCCTGCTGCAGGCGCTGATTCAGCAAAGCGTTATTCAATCGAGACGGGCGCGGCGCCGGGGTCGGTGCTGGCATTGAAATCGACTACCAGGCTGACATTTCCGAAGAGCTTGGTGCGGAATTCATAGTCAGCCGAAATGACCGGGGTACCGCCGCGGCGATCAATGGTGAGGTCTTCCGGCTTGACTACCGTGACATAGCCGGTGTTGGCACGCCGTGCGAAAGCACTGCGGATCTCGGCATTGCTTTTCGACCTGAGATCGGACTCCTGTCCCATCGTGGCGAGAATCTTTTTCACCGAAAAAAACTCGATATAGGCCGGCACCAGCTTCATTGCCAGCATCGCGACCATGATCAGCACGACGGCGACGAACAGAAAGCCGATCATACTCAAACCGCGTTGACGGGATTGCATGGGGTGGGTGCTGTGCATGGTGTCTCCAGTTATTTAAGGGTGGTGCCGATCCGGCCAAAATCGTCGAAGTTCATCCAGATGAAGAAGGCCTTGCCCACGATGTTCCGGTCCGGAACGAAGCCCCAGTAGCGGCTGTCGTTGCTGGCATCGCGATTGTCGCCCATCATGAAATATTGCCCTTCTGGCACCTTGCAGACGAAACCTTCGCCTTCGGCATTGTAGGAGCAGTTTTCACGGTACGGGAAGTCCACCACCTGCGACGGATAGACGGGGGGCTTGCCCGGCTCCACCATCATGCCATGGCCGACGTCGTTGAGATGTTCCTGGTACACCATGGCGGTGACATAGCTAAGTCCGTTTCCAACATAGCTGTAGACGCCCGTATTGTCGGTGCGAACCGGCTGGCCGTTAATGCTGAGCCGCTTGTCCCGGTATTCGACCACGTCACCCGGCACGCCGATTACGCGTTTGATGTAATCCAGCCCGGGATCGGCCGGATAGCGGAACACCACGACATCGCCACGCTCGGGGTTGTTCAGCTCAACCACTTTCTTGTTGATCACCGGCAGGCGAATGCCATAGGTGTATTTGTTGACCAGGATGAAGTCGCCGACCAGCAGCGTCGGTATCATCGAGCCGGACGGGATCTTGAAGGGCTCGACCAGAAACGAGCGTAACGCGAACACCACCAGGATGACCGGGAAAAAACTCTTGGCATATTCGACCAGCAGCGGTTCGCGGGCATTCCGGTCGCGGCGGCGTTTGAGCAGCAGCGCGTCGAGCAGCCAGATGCTGCCGGTGATGGCCAGCGCAATGAACAGAATGAGCGCAAAATTCATGTTTGTTGGTCCACTTCTTTATTTGTCCGAGACCTGGAGGATCGCAAGAAACGCTTCCTGCGGGATTTCGACGTTGCCAACCTGTTTCATGCGGCGCTTGCCGGCTTTCTGCTTTTCAAGCAGCTTCTTCTTGCGCGAGATGTCGCCGCCATAGCACTTGGCGAGCACGTTCTTGCGCAACGCCTTGATGTTTTCGCGCGCGATGATGTTGGCGCCGATCGCCGCCTGCACTGCAACGTCAAACATCTGGCGCGGAATCAGCTCGCGCATCTTGGACGCAAGTTCGCGCCCGCGATACACGCTGGTGGCGCGGTGCACGATCAACGACAGCGCATCGACTTTTTCATTGTTGACCAGGATATCGAGCTTGACCAGATCGCCCGGCCGGTACTCCTTGAATTCGTAATCGAGCGAGGCATAGCCTCGGCTGGTCGACTTCAGCTTGTCAAAGAAATCCATCACCACCTCGTTCATCGGCAGGTTGTATACCAGCATCACCTGCCTGCCGTGGTATTGCATGTTGATCTGCATGCCGCGCTTCTGGTTGCACAGGGTAATGACGTTGCCGACGTATTCCTCTGGCACGAAGATCGTCGCGGTGATGATGGGTTCGCGGATTTCCTCGATTTTCGACAGCTCGGGTAGCTTGGACGGATTCTCGACGTTGATCAGCGTGCCGTCTTTGAGCACCACTTCATACACCACCGTCGGCGCGGTGGTGATGAGGTCCATGTTGTACTCGCGTTCCAGCCGCTCCTGCACGATGTCCATGTGCAACAGGCCGAGGAAACCGCAGCGGAAGCCAAAGCCCAGCGCCTGCGAGACTTCGGGCTCGAACTGCAGCGCAGCGTCGTTCAACTGCAGCTTGGTCAGCGCGTCGCGCAGCGCCTCGAAGTCATGCGACTCGATCGGATAGAGCCCGGCAAAGACCTGCGACTGCACTTTTTTGAAGCCGGGCAGCGCCTCGGCCGCGGGCCGATCGAGCAAGGTGATGGTGTCGCCTACCTGGGCCGACTTGAGTTCCTTGATGCCGGCGATCACGAAGCCGACCTCGCCCGCCGACAAGGTGGGACGGTCGACCGATTTCGGCGTGAACACGCCGACATGCTCGGTCAGATGCTGCGCGCCCGAAGCCATGAAGCGTATCTTGTCCTTAGGACGCAACACGCCGTCGACCACGCGCACCAGCATGACCACGCCGACATAGTTGTCGAACCACGAGTCGATGATCAACGCCTTCAGCGGCGCGCTCTCGTCGCCGCGCGGCGGCGGCACCTGCTTCACCACCACTTCAAGAATTTCGGCGATGCCGATACCGGTCTTGGCCGATGCGCGCACCGCATCGCTCGCATCCAGTCCGACGATGTCCTCGATCTCTTCCGCCACCCGGTCCGGATCGGCTGCAGGCAGGTCAATCTTGTTCAGCACCGGGATGACCTCGACGCCAAGATCGATCGCGGTGTAGCAATTGGCCACCGTCTGCGCTTCCACGCCTTGCGAAGCATCGACCACCAGAAGTGCGCCTTCGCATGCGGACAGCGAACGCGACACCTCGTAGGAAAAGTCGACGTGACCGGGGGTGTCGATCAGGTTCAGGCGATAGACCTTGCCGTCCTGCGCCTTGTAGCTGAGCGCGGCGGTCTGCGCCTTGATGGTGATGCCGCGTTCTTTTTCAAGATCCATGGAATCGAGCACCTGCGCCTCCATTTCACGGTCGGACAGTCCGCCGCAAGCCTGAATGAGGCGGTCGGCCAGCGTGGACTTGCCATGGTCGATGTGGGCGATGATGGAAAAATTGCGGATCAGACTCTGGGACACAGCAAAACGGGCACGCTTCCGTGCCCGGCTAGGGATGAGATAACTAGCAGAATTTTAACGGATTTTTGGGTCTGCCGACACCAATTTCGCACCTGCATTGCAGCGAGAATGCGATGGGCGCGAAGCACGATGCACCGACAAGCGCCTTCCCATGCCATACGAGCTGGCACAACAAGTACGCATTCTCGCGGCAATCTGCAAGAGCCGGCGTGACATGTGTGTCAGCAGGCCTCTCGGTTAAGGCACAGCCATTGCTGGAACGCAGGCAAGTCAAGCTGGTGGCGGCAAATCTCGATATCGCCGTCGAACAGCAGCGGCACGTCCCAACCGAAGCGTGTTTTGAGCACCGGATCGGCATCCACGTCGACGGGCGTCAGACGGCATCCCGTTCCTGCGACCAAAACGCCGATTTCTGCCGCCATCTCCTCGCACAGCGAACAGCCTGCCCGGGTGAAGAGCGTGAGCGTCTTACTCACCCGACATCTTCAGCGGAATGTAGAGCGAACCCTCGCCGCGCCTCACCAGAATGGCCGCGCTCTTGCCTTTGGGGATGGCGGCGACCGCCTTGCGGAAGGCTTCGACCGTGGCCACCCTGCCATTATTCACCGCAAGGATCACGTCACCGACGCGGATGCCCGCACGCGCGGCATCGCCGGTGACTTCTTCCACCAGCAGGCCATGGTCGATCTTGAGTTCGTGTCGCTGTTCGGCTGTCAACTCGGACAGGGCCAGTCCGCCCCGCGAATACGTCTTGCCGCTTTTGCCTGCAGGCTGATCCTCAGCCGGCAACTCGCCCAACACCACCGTGATGTCCTGCATCTTGCCTTTGCGCCATACCTGCAGCGGAATCTTCGCTCCCGGCTTGGCCATGCCGACCATGCGCGGCAGGTCATCCGCATCTTCCACCGGCTTGCCGCCGAACATAAGGATCACATCGGCTGCCTGCAGTCCGGCCCGGGCCGCCGGACTGTCCGCTTGAACCTGTGCGATCAGCGCGCCACGCGGACGATCCATGCCGAACGATTCGGCAAGGTCCGCAGTCACTTCCTGGATCACCACCCCCAGCCAGCCGCGCAAAACCTTGCCGCCGGCCTTCAGTTGATCGGCCACTTCCATTGCGACATCAATCGGGATCGCGAACGACACCCCTTGATAGCCTCCGCTACGACTGTATATCTGCGAGTTGATGCCGACCACTTCGCCCTTCATGTTGAACAGTGGCCCGCCTGAATTACCGGGGTTGATCGCCACATCGGTCTGAATGTAAGGCACGTAATGTTCAGACGGCAGCGAGCGTCCCTTGGCAGAAACTATGCCGGCGGTGACCGAGTTCTCGAAGCCGAATGGCGAGCCGATCGCGACGACCGCCTCGCCAACACGCAGCTTGGTGGGATCGCCAAATTTGACGGCAGGCAGATTGTTGGCCGTGATCTTGATGACGGCAACATCGGTGCGGCTATCCGCACCAACCACTTTGGCGCTGAACGTGCGCTTGTCGATAAGCTTGACCTCGACTTCATCGGCGCCCCGTACCACATGGGCATTGGTCAGAATGTAGCCGTCCTTGCTGACGATGAAGCCGGAACCGGCGCCACGCGCGGGGATCTCCTCGGCCGGCCCGCGCCCGAGAGCGCCGGGCGGGAAGAACCGGCGGAAAAACTCCTGCATCTCCTCCCCATCGGGAATCACGAACGGGAGGCCTCCCATACTGCGCTTCACCAGCTTGGTGGTGCTGATATTGACCACGGCCGGACCCTGTGTCTCGACCAGATCAGTCACATCCATCACCGGCCTTGCCATTGCCGGTGAAGACAAGCCCAAGACCAGTGCTGTCGCAGCCACAGTCGCTCTCATCATGACCGTCCTTTCTTCATGTGAAACAGGTTGACGTCTTCACGTCTTAGCACAAGCGGGCGCGCCGTCCGCCCACCGCGGGCGACCAGCCAGCCCGCCAGCCCCCCGAGCAGCAACCCGGCCAGCGCGGGGCCGTCACCGGGCTGCACCGCCTGCGCCAGCATTGCGCCCGCCAGCATCAGTCCCAAAGGCAGGCCATAGACCCGCATTGCGCTCCTGAGTATGCTGCCGCGGGCTATCCCGACGACGACGCGGTCGCCCGGAGACAGCGACAAGTCGCAGTCGACCAGAAAATGCCGTGGTTTGTGCTGGAATAATTCGGTTATGCGGCGCGACGCGCAGCCCTGCCCGCCGCAGGTGCCGCAACCTGACGGCTCGACTGCCCGCACCCAAATGCCATCTGCTGCCGTTTTGATGACTTCGGCGGTTTGTTCCAGCATGGCGCTGCCTACTTTCGCTTCACCGAGTTGCCGGTTTCGATCAGCGCCATGTTCGGCACTTCGCCCAGAGTGGTTACGGTATGGCCGTCGACTTCGCGCGCATAGATTCCGATCACGCCTTCAGCCGACAGGCCGCGCATATTCTGCATTTCAGGATCAACTGGCTCGATGAACATCGACAGCACGGAGAGCCCATCGGAAAACACCAGATGGGTGACTGGCGCCTGCTTGCCTGGCAGCGAGCGAACTGCCCGCTGCACCTGCTCGAACCCTGGTGGCGGGGTCACATTCCAGGCAACGCCGGCCGGTTTGTCGAGACTGGCTTGCTGGATGCGTTTACCGGACAGGTCATTGCCGAAAAGCCGGGCATCGGGCGCCTTGCCGATCTGGATTTCGGAAAACACGAACATCGACACCACACCGCCGCTGCTATTGACGACGCGCGACTTGAGCGGCAATCCGGTCTGCTTGTCCAGCCACAGGCTGTAGCCATAACGATAACCGTCGCGCGGCTCCAGCATCACCACTTGGGATGGCCGCCCGGCCACACGTTCGGTCCCGCCAAGCGTCGCTTCGTAATGTTCGAGCAGACTGGCCGGCTGCGCAGGCAGAAAGGCGGGGAAGAAACGGCGCAAGGCATTACGCTCAAGCCGCACATTCTTGCCGTCCGGCAAGTGACAATAGACATCCTCGTTGATGCGCAGAAATTTGCGTGGGAAGCCGTCCAGCACCTCGACTTTTTCCAGCTCACCGGTCGTATCGGTACGATGCAGTACCCGCATTACTTCGACGTGCTCTCCGTGGTGGTATACGTAGACACCACTGTAATTCTGCTGCTTGGCAGCGGCAGAGGCGCGGTTGAGCCAGTCGAGCGCAGCATCGGCTCGAACCATACCGGACAGCATAACCAGCCCGGTAAATCCTGCCGCCATCCAGCCATGTCGCCATGCGCATCCTGTCTGCATCAACGCGGCTCCACTGCAACCGCTGTCATGCGCTGATAAGGCGAGACCACCGCCATTGGGGCGAACTCCTGATGCGCCACCAGGTAGGAAGCAAATCGGTCATCGTCACGCTCCACAGCCAAACCAGCCTGCTGAAAGCCCGGCGCTACCGCCATCGGTAGCGTGGTGGGCGCATCCGACATCAGCCCGCTCAGCGCAATCACGCCCCATACCGCGAGCGAGGCAAACGAGGCCACTGCCGCACGCTGCGGCCATACACTACGGCGCGGCGCGAGCACGGTTGGCTCGATTGCCAACTGCGCCGAGAAGCGCGCCATGAAGTCGTCCTGCGCCGGCGCCACGCCACGCATCAGGTCGCCAATCAGGTGGTATTCAGACCAGCTTTGTCGCAAGTCCTCGTCATGTTTCATCGCCCTGATGCAGGCCTCGGTTTCGGCCTGCGCGGTTTCACCGTCAAGCACCGCGGACAGCATCAGCTGCGGGTCGTTATAGGCCTGTTCGGCCCGGGAAAGGGTGACGGGTTTGCGTAGGGCTGACATAGTTACCACCTTTTATCCTGACCAGTGCCCAACATCGGGCGTATTCTTTCTGCTATGGCCTCGCGCGCACGAAATATCCGCGAACGCACGGTGCCGATCGGGCATTCCATCATCTGTGCGATATCCTCGTAGCTCATGCCTTCAATCTCGCGCAGCGTGATGGCTGTCCGCAACTCCTCGGGCAGCGCGTCAACCGCCTCGTTCACTGCTTGGGCGATCTGTTTGGTATGAAGTTCCGCTTCCGGCGTCGCAATATCGCGCAGCAAGTCGCCCTCGTCATAATTCTCGGCATCTTCCGCCAGCACATCACTCGATACCGGCTGGCGTTTGTGCGCCACCAGGTGATTCTTGGCGGTATTGACGGCGATGCGATACAGCCAAGTGTAAAACGCGCTTTCGCCACGGAATCCCGGCAATGCACGGTAGGCCTTGATAAAAGCTTCCTGCGAGATGTCTTCCACCTCTGCCGCGTCACGCACCATACGCGACAACAGCCGTCCGACCTTGCGGTGATACTTGATCACCAACAATTCGAATGCGCGCTTGTCGCCTTGCTGGGCGCGTTCAACCAACACCTGATCCAGTTCGCGGTCTGACATATCTCCCTGCTACATTTTATGTTTATGTTGAAAGTATACGTGACCGCAGCTTCTGGAACATGAGAGGATGCGTCGGCAAAAAAGTTCACCCGCCAGCTTCAATGTGGCGCGGTGATTCGGGCCCGGCCCAAGCCTGCTATCATCGCCCGACTCATGCACAGACACGACGTCCTCATCCTCGGCAGCGGCCTCGCCGCGCTGACCACCGCGCTCAAGCTTGCCGACCAGCGCCGTGTCGCCATTGTCACCAAGCGCCAGATGATCGACGGCGCCAGCGACTGGGCGCAAGGCGGAATTGCGGCGGCAGTCGACAACGGCGACTCGGTGGATGCCCATGTGCACGACACCCTGATCGCCGGCGCCGGCCTGTGCGACGAAGCCGTCACCCGGCTGGTGGCCAGCCAGGCACGTGGAATGGTCGCCTGGCTGACCGCCAACGGCGTTGCCTTCACCCCCGACCCGCAGGCCCCTGGCGGCCTGCATCTGGCGCGCGAAGGCGGCCACTCCAGGCGTCGCGTGGTTCACGCGGCTGACGCCACTGGCCATGCAGTTCAGACGAGTCTGCTTGATCGCGTACGCGCCCATCCCAATATCGAGACATTCGAGCAACACGTCGCCATCGACCTTATCACCGGCAAGCGTGCCGGCGGGGAAGAACGGCAGATCCACGGCGCCTACGCGCTGAACAAGGGCTCCGGTGAAGTCGAAACCTTTGCCGCCGGCCACACCGTGCTGGCTACCGGCGGTGCCGGCAAGGTCTATCTCTACACCTCCAATCCCGACACTGCGACCGGTGATGGCATTGCGATGGCGTGGCGTGCCGGCTGCCGGGTGGCCAACCTCGAATTCGTTCAATTCCACCCGACCTGCCTGTATCACCCGCACGCCAAATCCTTTCTCATCACCGAGGCGGTGCGTGGCGAGGGCGGGCATTTGCTGCTCCCCGATGGCAGCCGCTTCATGCAGCTTCACGACGAACGCGCCGAGCTCGCACCGCGCGACGTGGTGGCCCGCGCGATCGACTTCGAGATGAAGAAGCGCGGCATCGACTGCGTCTATCTCGACATCAGCCACATGCCGGCCGACTTCGTGCGCGAACATTTCCCGACCATTTACCGCCGCTGCCTCGAACTCGGGATTGACATCACGAAGCAGCCGATCCCGGTGGTACCGGCTGCGCACTACACTTGCGGCGGCGTCGTCACCGACATCAACGCGCGCACCGACCTGTGCAACCTTCACGCGGTAGGCGAAGTCACCTTCACCGGTCTGCATGGCGCCAACCGCCTGGCATCGAACTCTCTGCTCGAATGCCTGGTGTTCGGCCATGCCGCTGCCGCCGACATTCTGGCCACCCCCTCCGCCCCTGCGCTCGACCTGCCGCCGTGGGATGCCTCGCGCGTCACCGATCCGGATGAGGAAGTGGTGATCTCGCACAACTGGGACGAACTGCGGCGCTTCATGTGGGACTATGTCGGCATCGTGCGCACCAACAAGCGACTGACGCGCGCGGCGCACCGCATCCGGCTATTGCGGGACGAAATCGACGAGTTCTACCGCCACTTCCGCGTCAGCAACGACCTCATCGAGCTGCGCAATCTGGTGCAAAGCGCCGACCTCATCATCCGCTCGGCCCAATTGCGGCAGGAAAGCCGCGGACTGCACTTCAGCCGCAATTACCCGGAGACGCTGCCGATCGCCGGCAACACGGTACTCAACCCGTGCCCCGGAACCCTGTGTCCGAGCGTGTGTGGCGTATCCAGCGAAGCGACACCCTGATGCGTCGCAGATCGTCTGTTGCTGCGCTGTCAGACAGCAGCGTCAGCGTTCGCACCTGTCCGCCAGTCGTCCGGTAGCGCAGCACGATCAACGCGGTCGAAACAAAACTGTCGCCCAGTATCTCGGCATCGTGCCACTCTTCCTGCTCGTCCAGGCATTGCAGCCTGCCGTCCAGCGCAATACGCATGCGGGCCACCGGAAGTCCCCGCTGCCAGCCCCAAACGCCCAGCGCCACTATCGTCACGCCCAGCGTCAGTTGCAGGCCGCCGGGCAGCGCCGCGAGAGACACGGCGACCAGCGCCAGCAACAGCATGCCGGTCAGCAACAGCCCCAACCGGCGTGAGGGTTTGAGCTCAATCTCGCGCATCAGCGTGTACACTTTTACCCGGACATTTCATCAATTCGCGTGATGATCGCGCAGGATTTTGTTTTGCTGGGGCATTTTGTGAGGGCGCGGCGCAATTATTCATATGCCCAACAGAACGACATGCCATGCAAAACACAAAGCACTCCGCCAGGCGTACGCCGGATTCATAAGCACTCAAACGCAATGACTCCGCTGACCGGTGAACGGCGCGAGGCAATTTGATGGCACATTCGGGTTAACTTCATCGCATCCCCTTTTGACTGGACCGTATCGTGATCGACTCCTGGAAAACCTTTCTGCAATCCCAAGGTGCAGCAATCGAAGAGAGTAGCGTGCTGCACTATGGCGACCCCGCCGCCGAACGCGCGGCCGCCATGGACGGCACCATTGTGGCTGATTTGTCGCAACTCGGCGTCATCGCCCTGCGCGGTGAAGACACCCCCACCTTCCTGCAGAGCCAACTCACAAACGACGTACGCGCACTGCACGCCGACGGCGCGCAGTGGAGCGGCTACTGCAACCCAAAGGGACGCCTGCTCGGCAATTTCCTGCTATGGCGCCAAGGCGAGGATTATTGCCTGCAACTCTCGGGCGACATCCTTCCCGGCGTGCTGAAGCGCTTGTCCATGTTCATCATGCGCGCCAAGGTGAAGGCGCGCGATGCCAGCGACGAAAACGTGCGGCTGGTCGTTGCCGGCAAGCAGGCGCTGTCGGCAGTCACCGCTGCGATGGGCGCCGTACCGGAAGCCGCAATGCGCTCGATTGCCAGCGAGGCCGGCCAGGTGATCCGCCTGGGTGACGACAAGTTCGTCTTGTCGATCGCCCCCGAGCACGCCGCCGCCGTGTGGCAGACGCTGCGCCAGTCGGCCGCGCCGGTTGGCGCCCCGGTATGGGACTGGTTACGGCTCAACGCCGGCATTCCGATGATCGTCGCCGCCACCCAGGAGCAGTTCGTGCCACAGATGGTCAACCTCGAAGTCATCGGCGGCGTCAGTTTCCAGAAGGGCTGCTACCCGGGCCAGGAAATCGTCGCGCGCAGCCAGTACCTGGGCAAGCTCAAGCGCCGCATGTTCCTGGCGCACGTGGATGCCGAGGCCACGCCGGGTGACGCCTTGTACAGCCCCGACATGGCCGGCCAGTCCACCGGCACCGTGGTCAATGCAGCGCCGGCGCCGACCGGCGGCTTCGATCTCCTGGCCGTAGCGCAGGTCGAAAGCGCGAACACGCAGACCCTGCATCTGAAAGCGGCAGACGGCGCGGCATTAACCCTGAAGCCCTTGCCCTACGCCCTGCCCGAATAGGTGAAGCACGCCTATGTTTATTACCGCATCGACCCGGTGCAGGCCAATCTGGCTGCTGCGCGGATCGACGGGCTGCTGAGTGCGATGGCGGCGCATTGCAGCCAGCGGCCGCGGCGGCTAAGCCGCTGTGACGATACGGCGACGTGGATGGAAATTTACGAAGTCATCGCCGATTATGCGGAATTTACCGCGGCCTTGAACTCGGCTGTCCAGGCTTTCGACTGCGCAGCTTTCACCCATGGTGAGCGCCATCTGGAATGTTTTTTCCTGCCTGATTCATGCACCCATCCCGATAGGGCCAATTGATCAGTCTGGCCAGGCTGGCCTTGGGCGTCCTGCATACCGCCGCTCGGCTCCAGTATTCAAACGGGATGGGGCGCCACCTTGTCAGGCGACCTCTTCCACCGGGACGCGCGCAGCCAGGGCGCACAGCAGCTCATAACTGCTGGTGCCGGCAGCGGCGGCCACCGCATCCACCGGCAGTCCCTCCCCCCACAGCACCACCGGGCTGCCAATGCCGGCATCGGCGCACTCGCTCAGATCCACGCACAGCATGTCCATAGACACCCGGCCCAAGGTTCGGCTGGCACAACCGTTGACCAGCACCGGGGTGCCCGTCAGCGCGTGACGCGGGTAACCGTCTGCATAGCCGCAGGCCACCACGCCCACGCGCATCGCATGTTCAGCGCGAAACAGCTGACCGTAGCCGACCCCCTCGCCCGGCTGCAAGGCCTGCACGCTGATGATTTCCGATTGCAGGGTCATTGCCGGCCGCAGCCCCAATTCCACCGCAGGCACATCGGCAAAAGGCGAAGCGCCATACAGCATGATGCCGGGGCGCACCCACGCGCCCAGGGTTTCCGGATAGCGCAGCAATGCCGCCGAATTGGCGCAGCTCCACACCAAGCCATGGCCGTCAATCTCGCGCAAAAACGGCTGCAACTGCCAATCCACCCCTTCGGCCTCGTCGGCTTGGGCAAAGTGGGTCATCAGCGTGATGCCGGCGATCCCGGGCAGGCTGCGCACCCGCTCGACAATGGCGGCGTGATCGGCAAGCGGAAAGCCCAGCCGGTGCATGCCGCTGTCGAACTTTAGAAAGACCTGAAGCGGGCGGGCGGGGGGCTCTCGTTGCAACCAGTCGAGATGCGCTGCATGGTGCAGCACCGGCCACAGGTCCAGTTCGGCGCAGGTGGCGATCTCATCCGCACCAAAGAGCCCCTCCAGCAGCAGGATCGGCTTCTCGATGCCCATCAGCCGCAGATTGGCCGCCTCTTCCAGCGTCAATACGGCGAAGCCGTCCGCCGCCGCGAACGCACGCAACGCGCGCGACATGCCATGACCATAGGCGTTGGCCTTGACCACCGCAAACACGCACGCCGTCCCCGCATGGCTACGCGCCACGCGCAGATTGTGCGCCATCGCACCGATTGAAATCCGCGCCTGGATCGGACGCACTGGACTAGTAGGAGCCGGGTTGCGCCAGCGTTTCGAAGCGCGTGTACTCACCCACGAAGGCCAGCCGCACCGTGCCGATGGGGCCGTTACGCTGCTTGCTGATGATGATTTCGGCGGTGCCCTTGTCCTGCGTGTCGGGGTTGTAGACCTCATCGCGGTAGATGAACAGGATGACGTCCGCATCCTGCTCGATGGCGCCCGATTCGCGCAGGTCGGACATGACCGGACGCTTGTTGGGGCGCTGCTCCAAGCCGCGGTTCAGCTGCGACAGCGCGACCACCGGCACTTGCAGTTCTTTCGCCAGGCCCTTGAGGGCACGCGAAATTTCCGAGATCTCGGTCGCCCGGTTTTCTCCCGCGCTGCTGGCTGACATCAACTGGATGTAGTCGATGATGATCATGCCGAGCTTGCCGCACTGGCGCTGCAGGCGCCGCGCGCGCGCGCGCAGTTCCAGGACGTTGAGCCCCGGCGTCTCGTCGATGAAGATGGGGGCGTCGTTGAGCTTGCCCAGCGCGTAGGTGAGCCGCTGCCAGTCGTCCTCGCCGAGCTTGCCGGTGCGCAGCCGATGCTGGTCGAGCTTGCCGACCGAGCCGATCATCCGCATCACCAGCTGCTGGCCACCCATTTCCATGGAAAAGACTGCCACCGGCAAGCCGGTATCGAGCGCGACGTTTTCGCCGATGTTGATCGAGAATGCGGTCTTTCCCATCGACGGACGGCCGGCGACGATGATCAGGTCGCCCGGCTGGAAACCCGAGGTCTTCTGGTCGAGGTCGTGAAAGCCGGTGGGCACGCCGGTGATGCCGGAATCATTGTCGCGGTGATATAACTCGTCGATGCGCTCGACCACTTCTTTCAGCAATGGCTTGATTTCGGTGAAGCCCGCCTGGCCGCGGCTGCCGGACTCCGCAATCTCGAACACCTTGGCTTCGGCCTCGTCGAGCAGCTGCGAGGCGCTACGCCCTGCCGGAGCGTAGGCGGTATCGGCAATCCCGGTCGCCACATCGGCCAGACGTCGCATCACCGAGCGTTCGCGCACGATTTCGGCATAGCGGCGGATGTTGGCGGCCGACGGCGTGTTGCTCGCCAGCGCAACGATGTAGGCCAGTCCGCCCACGCTCTCGAGCTGGCCCAGCGATTGCAGCGCCTCGGTCACCGTCACCGCGTCCGCCGGCCGGTTTTCGGCGATCTGCCGCACGATCGCGCGCAGGATCTGGCGATGATCCTGGCGGTAGAAATCACTTTCCGACACCACATCGCCAATGCGGTCCCATGCGCTGTTGTCCAGCAGCAAGCCACCCAGCACTGCCTGCTCGGCTTCCAGCGAGTGCGGCGGCAGACGCATCTGCGCCAGCTGGGGGTCGGAACTTGCGGTCAGGGAGTGGATAGCGGCCATGGCAGGATTCTAGTCTTCAGCCCCCTCCCCACCAAGGGATAAGGCTGTGGATAAAGCGGGTACAGCCGGGAATATCCCGAGGGCGCGCGTAAAAAAAGGGAACCGGGGCTCCCTTTTTAGCGCAGCCGGCAGGGTTTACTGCAGGCCGGTCACCACCACCTTGATGTTGGCGGTAATGTCGGTGTGCAGCGCCAGCATCACCGGGTATTCGCCGAGGGTCTTGAACGGACCTTCCGGCAGACGGATTTCCGACTTGGCCACTTCATGGCCTTGCGCCTGCAGCGCATCGGCAATGTCCGCGTTGGTGATGGAGCCAAACAGGCGGCCATCAACGCCGGCTTTCTGGCTGATCGTCACGCTCGTGCCTTCAAGCTTTTCGGCACGGCGCTGGGCATCGGCCAGCTTTTCAGCGGCAACGCGTTCCAGCTCGGCCTTTTGCGCCGCAAACGCTTCCATGTTGGCTTGCGTGGCGCGGCGCGCACGGCCGGTAGGGATCAGAAAGTTACGGGCATAGCCGTCTTTTACCTTGACCACGTCACCTAGATTGCCCAGGTTGACGACTTTGTCGATCAGAATCACTTGCATGGCCGTCTCCTCAATGCAGGTCGGTGTAAGGCATGAGCGCCAGGAAGCGCGCACGCTTGATCGCGGTGCCCAGCTGGCGCTGGTAATGCGCCTTGGTGCCGGTGATACGCGCCGGAATGATGCGGCCGTTTTCCGCGATGAATTCCTTCAATACATCGATGTCCTTGTAATCGATCTCAACCACTTTTTCGGCGGTGAAACGGCAGAACTTGCGACGCTTGAAGAGACCACGGTTGCCGCTGTCGCGGCCGCCTTTTTTGGCGAACTTGCCGCCGGATTTACCACCCATGGGACGTGCCATGATTTATTCCTTTTCGATTCGATTCAATATCAGGATCAGCTGTCGGCTTTTCACGCTGCGTCGGTTCAACGCACCTTCCAGTTTCACCTGCACGCCGGTGGCCAGTTGTGCCAGTTGCCCGGCAAGCGTTCCACTCGCCTGTACCGTCAACTCGCATTCCACCTGCCGGGCTTGTGCTGCCACTGTCTGACTGCTGCGATGCAGGATCACCGCTTCGGCAATCGGCACCCCCGCCGGACTGTAACGCACAGGATCAACCTGGATGAGTGTTCCGCCGATGACCAGCCTATTCACTCATTCAGACCACACACTCAGGCCGTGGCGGGCTGCTCTGCCGCCACTTCCGGCTTGGCCGTTTCGGGCTTGGCGCTGTCCAGCATGTCGCGCGACTTTTCTTCCTTCATCATCGGCGAGGCTGCAGTCACGGCAGCGGCGTGCTTGATGGTCAGATGGCGCAGCACGGCATCGTTGAACTTGAAGCCATGCTCGAGCTCTTCCAGGGTTTCCTGGTCGCACTCGATGTTCATCAGGACGTAGTGAGCCTTGTGAACTTTCTGGATCGGGTAGGCCATCTGGCGACGCCCCCAATCTTCCAGGCGGTGGACAGTACCGCCGCGCGTAGTGATGTTGGCCTTGTAGCGTTCGATCATGGCAGGCACCTGCTCGCTCTGATCGGGATGGACGATAAATACGATTTCGTAATGCCGCATCAAGTTTCCTTTCGGTTCAGCCCCCCGCTGCGGTGCGGTAGAGCAAGGTAAAAAAGCCAAGTTCAAAAAAACAATCCCCGGCAAAGCGGGGACTGCGAATCATACGCTTTTTGCCTGACAAATCAAGCCGGTCAGTGCGCCAAACAGCAGGTTACATCACGCAATCGACGTAATAGATGGCCTTGCCGTCCACCATGTCCTCGACCAGCCCGTGCACGTCCGTCTCGAAGCCGGGGAATTTCACATTGAAATCGCGTGTGAACTGCAGGTAGCGCACGATGGTGCTGTTGAAGCGCTCACCCGGAATCAGCAAAGGAATGCCTGGTGGATAGGGCGTCACCAGCATGGCGGTAATGCGCCCTTCGAGCTGGTCGATTTCGACCCGCTCGATCTCGCGGTGCGCCATTTTGGCGAAGGCGTCGGCCGGCTTCATCGCCGGCGCCATCTCCGACAGGTACATCTCAGTGGTCAGGCGCGCCACGTCGTTGGCCTTGTAGATGGTGTGTATCTGGTCGCACAGGTCTTTAAGCCCGGTCTTCTCGTAGCGCGGGTGCTTCTCGATGAACTCGGGCAGCACGCGCCACAGCGGCTGGTTCTCGTCGTAGTCGGCCTTGAACTGCTGCAACGCGGTCACCAGCGTATTCCAGCGGCCCTTGGTGATGCCGATGGTGAACATGATGAAGAAGGAATACAGCCCGGTCTTCTCGACGATGACCCCGTGCTCGGCCAGGTATTTGGTGACGATCGCCGCCGGGAGGCCCCAGTCGGCAAACGCACCGTCCATGTCCAGGCCGGGCGTGATGACGGTGGCCTTGATCGGATCCAGCAGGTTGAAACCGGGCGCGAGGTTACCGAACTCGTGCCAGCGCTCGCCGGCCTTCAGCATCCAGTCCTCGCGGTCGCCCACACCCTCGTCGGCCAGCTTCTCGGGGCCCCACACCTTGAACCACCAGGAGTCACCGAACTCCTCGTCGACCTTGCGCATGGCGCGACGGAAGTCGAGTGCTTCCTTGATTGACTCCTCGACCAGCGCAGGGCCGCCGGGCGGTTCCATCATCGCCGCCGCCACGTCGCACGAGGCGATGATGGCGTATTGCGGCGAGGTCGAGGTGTGCATCAGGTAGGCTTCGTTGAAGCGGGTAAAGTCAAGCTTGCGCATCTCCGAGTCCTGCACCAGGATCTGCGAGGCCTGCGAGAGGCCTGCCAGCAGCTTGTGCGTTGACTGGGTGGCGAACACCAGCGCATCCTTGGCGCGCGGGCGGTCCTTGCCGATGGCGTGCATGCCGCGATAGAAGTCGTGGAAGGTCGCGTGCGGCAGCCAGGCCTCGTCGAAATGCAGGGTGTCGATGTAGTCGCCCAGCAGTTCCTTGATCATGTCGACGTTATAAAGGATGCCGTCGTAGGTCGACTGGGTGATGGTGAGGATGCGCGGCTTGCGCTTCACGTCCTTGGCGAACGGATGCGCGGCAATCTTCTTCTCGATGTTCTCCGGCCGGAATTCGTCCAGCGGGATTGGCCCGATGATGCCGTAATGGTTGCGCGTCGGCGTCAGGAAAATCGGGATCGCGCCACACATGATGATCGCGTGCAGGATGGACTTGTGGCAGTTGCGGTCGACCACGACGATGTCGCCCGGCGCCACGGTGGCATGCCACACCATTTTGTTGGACGATGAGGTGCCGTTGGTGACGAAAAACAGGTGGTCGCAATTGAAGATGCGCGCCGCGTTGCGCTCGGACGCCCCCACCGGCCCGGTGTGGTCGAGCAGTTGCCCCAGTTCGTCCACTGCGTTGCAGACGTCTGCACGCAGCAGGTTTTCGCCGAAGAACTGGTGGAACATCTGGCCGATCGGCGACTTCAGGAACGCCACCCCGCCGGAATGGCCCGGACAATGCCAGGAATAAGAGCCGTCCGCCGCGTAATGGGTGAGCGCGCGGAAAAATGGTGGCACCAGCGACTCGAGGTAGGCGCGCGCTTCGCGGCCGATATAACGGGCGAGAAATTCCGGCGTGTCTTCCAGCATGTGAATGAAGCCATTCAACTCGCGCAGGATATCGTTCGGGATATGCCGCGCAGTGCGCGTCTCGCCGTGCAGAAAAATCGGGATCTCGGCATTGCGGAAACGCACTTCCTCAACGAAGGCACGCAGCTTTTGCAGCGCCTTGCCCGTATCCTCGTCGCTGCCCGCCAGTTCCTCGTCGTCGATCGACAGTACGAACGCCGAGGCGCGCGCCTGCTGCTGGGCAAATGAAGTCAGGTCGCCATAGTTGGTGACGCCGAGCACTTCCATGCCTTCCTTCTCGATGGCGTCGGCCAGCGTACGGATGCCGAGCCCCGAAGCGTTTTCGGAGCGGAAGTCTTCGTCGATGATGACAACGGGAAAGCGGAAGCGCATGGCCTGCTCCAGAGGGAAGCCGTTGGAATGGGCAGATTAAAAAAGCGGATTATACGAATCCCGCGTGTCGCGCGGGATTAAGTTTTCGGCAGGGTGACGCCGACCTGGCCCTGATATTTGCCGCCGCGATCGCGGTAGGATATCTCGCACACTTCATCGGACTCAAGGAACAGCATCTGCGCCACGCCTTCGTTAGCGTAGATGCGTGCAGGCAGGGGGGTAGTGTTGGAAAACTCCAGTGTGACGTGACCTTCCCACTCGGGCTCCAGCGGCGTCACGTTGACGATGATGCCGCAGCGCGCATAGGTGCTTTTTCCCAGACAGATCGTCAGCACACTGCGCGGAATGCGGAAATATTCCACCGTCCGTGCCAGTGCAAACGAGTTGGGCGGAATGATGCAGGAGTCACCCCTGACCTCGACGAAGGAATTCGGATCGAATGCCTTGGGGTCGACGATCGTGGTGTTGATGTTGGTGAACAGCTTGAACTCGCTGGCGCAGCGCACGTCGTAACCGTAGCTCGACGTGCCGTACGACACGATGGAGCGACCATTGGCCTGCTTGACCTGCCCCGGCTCGAACGGCTCGATCATGCCATGCTCCGCCGCCATGCGGCGGATCCAGCGGTCGGACTTGATGCTCATCAGGTGTTGGAAATGACGATGTTGGGAAACTTGGCGGAGTGATCCACAGCAGTTTCGCCGATCTTCACCGCCACGCGGCGCGCGATCTGCTTGTAAATATCAGTCACGCGGCTATCCGGAGCGGACACCACCGATGGTTTGCCGGAATCGGTGTCGGCACGGATGCTGCCATCGAGCGGCAGCGCGCCGAGGAACTCGACACTGTAGTCCTTGCACATGCGCTCGCCACCGCCTTCGCCGAAGATGCGCTCTTCATGTCCGCAGTTCGAGCAGATGTGCAAGCTCATGTTTTCGACTACGCCAAGGATCGGGATGCCGACTTTCTCGAACATCTTCAGGCCCTTGCGCGCGTCGATCAGCGCGATGTCCTGCGGCGTGGTGACGATCACCGCGCCGGTCACCGGCACGCGCTGCGCCAGCGTCAACTGGATGTCGCCGGTGCCGGGCGGCAGGTCGACCACCAGGTAATCAAGCTCGCTCCAGTTGGTATTGTTCAGCAACTGCTCCAGCGCCTGGGTCACCATCGGGCCACGCCATACCATGGGGGTTTCGACATCGATCAGGAAACCGATCGACATCGCCTGAATGCCATGGCCGATCAGCGGCTCGAGGTTCTTGCCGTCGGTGGATTCGGGCTTGTCGGTAATGCCGAGCATGGTCGGTTGCGAGGGGCCGTAGATGTCGGCGTCGAGCATGCCGACGCGCGCGCCCTCGACGGCCAGCGCGAGCGCCAGGTTGACGGCGGTGGTGGATTTGCCGACGCCGCCCTTGCCGGACGCCACGGCAATGATGTTCTTCACGTTGGGAATCAGCTTGACGCCGCGCTGCACGCCGTGCGAAACGATCTTGAAGCTGACATTCGCGGTGGCGCTGGTCACGCCTTCGAGGGCATTGAGCCTGTCTTCGACTTGCTGTTTGATGAGCGCTAACTGGCTTTGTGCCGGGTAGCTCAGCTGGATGTCAACCGAAACAGTGCCGCCGTCGGCCTTGATGTTGCGGGCGGATTTGGTTGAAACGTAATCCTTGTGGGTATTCGGATCAATCAACTCTTTCAGTGCGGTCTGCACCTGCAATTCGGAAACGGCCATGTTTGCTCCAGCGGGTTAATTAGCAATCGCTCATTTTAACGAATTCCGCCGCTTTGGGTGAACGGAAACGCAATCAGGGCGCGGGATTCCATGCCATTCACAGGGGCATTCGGAGTACGCGTGCGGCATTCGATGGCCCTTGAACCTGGCAGCTGGCGATCTAGCAGGCGCACCGGAAATGTGCTTAATGAGGGCCGGCGTGATGCGCCACCAGCACCGCCTCGGGTACACGCAGCCGGATCGCCGCCACCAGTTCGCTGATCGCTCCCTGCCGCGGGCGCAACGACACCCACAGCAGGTTCAGCCTGAGGTTGAGGTCGGCAAACACCACGTCCGGATGCAGCGCGAGCACAGCCTGGATCTCCTGCGAGGTGCGCTCGATCTCGTCCCGTGGACGGCTACGAAGACGGGGGATCAACATCATGAAGTCGGTCAGCCGCCGGCCGGCGCTGTCGTGAGTGGGTGCAAGCTGCCACAAGGGCAAACCCGGCACGGATTCCGCGGTTGTCGACAACGTGGTTGAAGCATGGATCCGCATCTTCATCATGCCTCCAGTGCCCTGACATTCAGGGCTTCAACTGCATATCCAGTACCGCGCCACGCCGGTCGCACAGGCGATGCGAACGTTGCCGCAGGACACGCACATCCTTGTGCAAATAGCGCTCGAGCTCCCCGAGCGCCAGGCGATAAACCTCACGCTTGAAGTCGACCACCATATCCATCGGCACCCAATATTCGTTCCAGCGCCAGGCATCGAACTCGGGATGACCACTGGCACGCAACGAAACATCGCAGTCGCGCCCGGTCAGCCGCAGCAAGAACCAGATTTGTTTCTGACCGCGATAGAGGCCGCGACTGTCGCGCCGCGTCCAATGCGTCGGCACGTCGTAACGCAACCATTCGCGCGTGCGCCCGAGGATGCGCACATGCGCGGGCTGCAATCCAACTTCTTCTTCCAGTTCCCGGAACATGGCCTGTTCCGGCGTTTCCCCTGCGTTAATGCCACCCTGGGGGAACTGCCAGGCGTGCTGATTGACGCGCTTGCCCCAGAAAACCTGGTTCTGCGCATTGCACACAATAATGCCTACGTTCGGGCGGTACCCTTCTCGGTCGATCATGGCCGCCACCATCCAAAATATTCGATTGCCTGTATTCTTTCACACCCTCCGGCAATTGCAAACCTTCCCCGGCCGGAAAGCCTCCGTTAGCCTTTGTTTCAATTCGAATTTTTTCAAAAAACCTGACCGCAAGGGCATCCTGATCGGGTGGATTATTCCAGCAGTGGCGCGATCCCACCCGCCTACTGAAAATCGCGTGCGAAACCGCGCAGGTCGAGCCCCCACTGCTTTGACAGACCCTCCAGCTTCGGCCGCACCGCATCGAGCTGCTTTGCTGCCCCTGGCTCAGCGAAGCCAAACACGATGACGTTTGTCTTGTCCTGCACCGGAATCCATCCGATTTCGCCATCGAACGCCCGCGTCAGGCGCGCAAAATACTCGGGGAATTCGCTATCGCGTCCCCATAGATTCACCACCAGCACCCCACCCGGTTTGAGCGCCCGCCGGCATGCCGCATAAAAGGTCTGGGTTGCCAGCGCCTCCACCTGGTTACCGGCGTCGAAACCGTCGAGCAGGATGACGTCGGCACTGGCGGGTTGCTGGCGCACATACAGGGCGCCGTCAGCCTCGACCACCCTGAGCACGTCGTCATCCGGCGGCAGCTCGAAATGCGTGCGCGCGGCGGCAATCACCCGCGGATCGATCTCCACCGCGGTAATGCGCGTCTGTGGCCGCTGCCGGCGGATGAATTTGGCGAGCGAGCCGCCGCCGAGGCCGATCATCAGCACTTCCTGCGGCATTGGATTGAACATCAGGAAACCCATCATCGCCCGGGTATAGGCCAACTCCAGATCCCACGGCCGGCTGATCCGCATCGCGCTCTGGATCGCGCGACTGCCCAGATGCAGCATCCGCATGCCGCGTTCCTCCGTCACTTCCAGCCCGTCGTCGGTGGCCCGGCGTTTCCCAAACTTCAAGCGCATTGCTGTCCTGTCCCAAAATCGAGCGCGAAAGATTACACGCCCACACGCTAAAATGCCGCTTTTCGTCCTGATTATTCCACCATGCGCGCCACCCGCTTCTTCATTTCCACCACCAAGGAAGCCCCGTCCGAAGCCGAACTCGTCAGCCACAGGCTGATGCTGCGTGCAGGCCTCATCAAGCGTCTGGGGTCGGGCCTGTATACCTGGATGCCGCTGGGGCTGCGCGTGCTGCGCCGGATCGAGGCGGTGGTGCGCGAGGAAATGAACCGTGCCGGCGCGATCGAGCTCCTGATGCCGGCGGTGCAGCCTGCCGAATTGTGGGAAGAAACCGGGCGCTGGGCGGTGTTCGGCCCGCAGATGCTGAAGATCAAGGACCGCCACCAGCGCGATTTCTGTTTCGGCCCCACCCACGAGGAGGTCATCACCGACGTGGCGCGGCGCGAGATCAAGAGCTACCGGCAATTGCCAGTCAGCTTCTACCAGATCCAGATGAAGTTCCGCGACGAAATACGCCCCCGCTTCGGCGTCATGCGCGCGCGCGAATTCCTGATGAAAGACGCCTATTCCTTCCACGCCAGCATGGACAGCCTCGCTGCCACCTACCTGACGATGTATGACGCCTACGCGCGCGTCTTCGGCCGGCTTGGGCTGACCTTCCGCGCGGTGAATGCCGACACCGGCGCCATCGGTGGCGCCGTCTCGCACGAATTCCATGTACTGGCCGATTCCGGCGAGGACCTGATCGCCTACTGTCCGGATTCCGACTACGCCGCCAACGTCGAATTGGCCGAGGCGCTCGCCCCTGCGGCGCCGCGGGCCACGCCCCAGGAAGCAATGCGCGAGGTGGATACGCCGAAGCAGACCACGTGCGCGGACGTCGCCGCCCTGCTGGACATCCCGCTGACCCGCACCGTGAAGCTCATCGCCGGGATGATCAACGGCGGCGCCGGCGAACAGATGGTCATTCTGCTGCTGCGCGGCGATCACATGCTCAATGAGGTCAAACTCGGCAAGCTGGACGGGTTCTCTGACTTCCGACTGGCGAACGAGGCCGAAATCCGCGCAGCCTTCGATTGCCCACCCGGTTTCCTGGGACCGGTCGGCCTTGACCGCAGCCGGATCCGGGTCATCGCGGATCGTACGGTCGCTGCGATGAGCGATTTTGTCTGTGGTGCAAACAAGCCCAAATACCACCAGGCCGGCGTCAATTTCGGGCGCGACCTGCAGGAACCCGACTTTGTGGCCGATATAAGGAATGTGATGTCCGGCGACCCCAGCCCCGATGGCCAGGGCACGCTGCAACTGTGCCGCGGCATCGAGGTCGGCCACGTGTTCCAGCTCGGCAACAAGTATTCGCAGGCAATGAACGCTACCTACCTGGACGAGGCTGGCAAGCCGCAGGCAATGGAGATGGGCTGTTACGGCATTGGCGTATCGCGCATCGTGGCCGCGGCCATCGAGCAGCACCACGACGATCGCGGCATCATCTGGCCGGAAACCATGGCGCCCTTCTTGCTGGTGGTTGTGGCCATCGGCTACGGCAAGAGCGAGGCAGTTAGACATGCCGCCGATACGTTATATGCTGAACTGACTTCCGCCGGCATCGACGTGCTGCTGGATGACCGCGACGAGCGCCCCGGCGTGATGTTTGCCGACGCCGAACTGATCGGTATTCCGCATCGCGTCACGGTGGGCGAACGCGGCCTTACAGACGGCGTGATCGAATACCAGCCGCGCCGCGCCGCGCCGGGTCAAAGCGGCGAAGCACAAAAAATCGCGCTGGCCGATGCAACGGCATTTTTGACTGGATTGTTAGGAGGCTGACATGAAGAAGACGACGCACATCGGATTGCTGATCACCGCCCTGCTGCTGGCTCTGCCCGCCCAGGCGGGCAACCAGCGCGAAGAGGCCATGTCGGCCAATGTGCGTTCGTCCCTGCAGCGCGGACTGGCCGACACCGCGGTCACCCGCACGGCGTTTCGGCAGGTTGCGAATGAGACTGCCTGGCTGAATGAAATGTCGCGCCGGCTCGCCAAGCGCATCCCGGATGAGGCCGAACGGCTGGAATTTCTGACCACCCTGCACTGGGAGGCCTCACGCGCCGGGGTCGACCCACAACTGATGCTCGGCCTGATCCAAGTTGAAAGTGGCTTCCGCAAGTACGCGGTGTCGCCCGTGGGCGCGCGCGGCTATACGCAGGTGATGCCATTCTGGGTCAAGGCCATCGGCAACCCCGACCACAACCTGTTTCAGTTGCGGACCAATCTGCGCTACGGGGCGCTGATCCTGCGTCATTACATCGATATCGAACGCGGCGACTTGTTCCGTGCCCTGGGCCGCTACAACGGCAGCCTGGGCCGTCCGGAATATCCCAATCTTGTCGTTGGCGCGTGGAAACGCCACTGGGAGTATGCCCCCAGCACACAACCCGCCGACACGACCGTCGCATCACGCAACTGATCCCCGATTGGCAACGCCGTCCGCAATCGCGGCCTGACAAGCCCTGCGGAAAAACGCCATTACCCAACTACAGGGCACCATGGTCCCCGCGATCGGGCCGGCTTGAATATCCTGCGTACCTAGCGGGTTGAACCTGATTGTGATCGAAGGCCTTCGCGGCTTGTCCAGAAACCCTCTCCGGCACGCCCCCCGGACAAGGCAAGCCGTACGCCACTTTTGACCGTCACCCTGGCGAAATTTCAACCGGTCGTCACACATTCGTCATTTTCATCGCCGCTCATCCACGCCCCCCCGACACCGCAAACCGCGCTGCCAGCCGGCCGGACAGGCGACGAAGCGTGCCTCGCTTCCTGGCACAAGCCATGCTGGCGTCGAGAGCACAGGTGTTTAACCTGTATCACGATAACGATACATTGGAGGCAACCATGGACATGACAATGCAATTGTCCCGCACCGTTAAGGGGCAAGAAGAAATTTTCAACCTCGGCCACACCTTGCGGCCCAAACATCGGCAAATTCTGTTCAGCGTCGGCAACGGTATTTCGTTTGCCGAACTGCGCAGCAAGCTGCCCAACTGCGCCGAACTGGAAGGGATGGTGAACGATTTGCTGCAAAGCGGGTTCATCCAGGCCTTGCGCAACATGGCAACCTCCCAGGCCGCGCCCGTCACCCCACCTGCCATCCCGGTAACCCCGGCCGCCTCCACACTTTCTGCGGCAAGTCTGGAGGCGGGGCGCAGCCATGTTCTGGAATTCATGGCCGCACTGGTGGGAACCAAATCACCGGCCTATCGGCAGATGAGCGAGGTACAGGATCTGGCGGGCTTCAATGCGGTTCTGCCGATGTGCCGCAAGGTGATCGCCGCGGTGGCTTCGCCGCATCAGGCGGCAGAAATGGAAGCCGGTGCCATCAAACGCATGACCACCTGACAAACGCACCGCGGAACGATACCGCGGGGCTGGCTCTGCCACGTCATTCGAGCCCCCGCTGAGTCAGCCGAGATAGCCCATCCGTTCAGGGCTGGAAGACAACCAGCGGCTTCGGCTGGCAGTCCGCCGTCACCACGGTGCCCGGCCCGCCTGGCACCGAACTGACCACCCCGTTAAACGGCGCCTTGAGTTCGGCATCGCTGAGGTTCTTTTTCGCAATCGCATGACGCGCATTGGCGCCCGAGAGGGCGGCCTTCGCCCGTGCGTGGCGCAACGTAGCCGCTTCAAGCTCACTGACCGACGACACGGTACGGTTGAACAGCTCCTCCGCCCGCGCCAGTTCGCGCCGGGCATCCGCCTCATCGGCATCCGCGCGCGCCTGCTCCGCAGTCGCCTCATCGAGCCGGGCCTGCAGCACGGTCCTGTCGAGACGCAGCAGCACCGCGCCTTTTTTCACGCGTTGCCCGGGCTTCACCAGGACTTCCTCGACCACGCCGGACACGCGAGTGGTGAGTTCCACCTTGTCTGCCGCCCATAGCGAGCCTGCCGATCCCAGACCAAACCCGACCAGTGCGATCGCCACAATGCGCTGTTTCATTACGGTGCTCCCTCAACAGGCGGCAGGCTGCCGCCGGACAATGCTTCCAGCCGCGCCAGCGCCAGCGCCAAACGGTATTCCATCTGTTTGCGACGCAGTTGCGCCGCCTGGGTTTCCGCCATGCTGTTCCCCAGATTGGTTTTCAGTTCGAGCTCGTACTCGGCCCGCGCGCGCTCCAGCGCCCAGTCGCGATACTCCACCTGCTTGTCAGCGGCGGCGATGCCACTGCCGCGCAACCAGTCGATCTCCTGCAGGGTGGCGAGAAGCGAGTCCGCAAGATCGAGTTTGAGTTTTTCCAGCTCGGCAGCGCGGCGTGCCTTCTGTGCCAGCTCGCGCGCCGCCCGTGCATCCACCCGGCCGCCCTGATAAAGCGGGATATTGAATACCAGCCCGGCGCTCAGTTCATCGCGGGTGGTCGATTCGCGGCTATAGCCGCCGCCGATCACCTCGGCGTCGAGCGTCGGCCTGCGCTCGGCGCGAACCAGGGCAAGCCGCGCATCCGTAGCCGCAAGCTGTGCCTGCAAGGCCTGCACGCGCGGATTCTTCTGCATCACCCAAGGCAACAGCGAATCGTATTCGGGCACCGGCCGGGCATTGCCCTGCAGGACAGGTTCGGCGAGGGTGGCCGGCAGCTTGTCCGGACGGTACATGGCGTGCGCAAGCTTCTGTCGGGTGCTGCGCATGCGTTGCAGACTGGCATTGCGGCGCTCGCGCCAGTCCTGGTAGAGCGCCTCCAGTCGCAACAGGTCGGGACGGTTGCCGATGCCCACTTCAAAGCGCTCACGCGCTTTGTCCCAATCGAGATAGGCCACCGTCATGAATTCGTTGTCCGCGACGTACTGTTGATCGGCCAGCAGCACATCGAAATAACGCGCCATGATGTCAATGCGGCGCAAGTTCTCGATATTGAGCAGGTCCGCCTGGCGTGCTGCGATTTCCTGGTCGGCCGCGGCGACAGCCTGGTCGGTTCGCCCGAAATCCAGCAAAGGCTTGCGCGCGACGATGCGACCGATATTGTCGGGCTTCCAGCCATCCTCCGGGCGGCGCCCAGTGCGCAGACTGCCGTCCAGAAACAGGCTGAAATCCTGGCGGCTCGCTGCCAGATCGCGATCGGCGCGGGACATTTCCAGATCACTCACAGCCAGGCGCCGGTCGGGATGGGCTGCGCTCACGGTCGCCAGCGCCTCGTCCAGCGTGATCCGTTCCGCCACTGCGGCGGTGGACAGCGCACACGCCAGCGCCATACTCCAGGCGGCGCGCTTCATTTACCTAGCTTGTACTTGATGAAGGGCTGGCTTGCGTAGGCGCCCTCGGCAACAAACTGGCCGAGCAACAGAAATTCTTCCTTGTCCTTGGTGGGGCCGGTATGACGCGCCACCAGCTTGCCGTCGAGGTCGAAGAACACGAGCGTGGGCGTGGCACGCACGCGGTGGCCGAAGGAAAATGCCTTTTCTGTGACCGGCTTGCCGTCGAAGCCGATCATTTCGGTGTCGCCATTGACGTCGATTGAATACACCAGAAACTTCGCGCGGTAGGCATCCTGCACGTCGGGCTGGTTGAGGATGGTGGTTTTCATGCGCTCGCAAAAGGGACAGGCATCCATCTCGAAGAAAAGGAAAATGCCCTGTTTGCCCTGCTTTCTGGCCTCCCGCAAATCGGCCTGCAGGTCACCGAACTTGGGCTGGAAGAAATGGCTGGCGGGATCGCGCGTCTCTGCCCAGGCGGGCGTAGCCAGCATCAGGAAGAACGCGATAAAAAGTTGGCGCATGACATTACCTCATATTGCAGAAAGCATTATTTCTTCGCGCGGGCCGGCTTGCCGGCAATGTAACTTTCCACTGCCTCCTTGGTGATCAGGCCCACTTGCTGGGCCACCATTTTACCATTGGGGTTGAATAGATAAGTTGTTGGCAAGCCCTGCACCGGCCCGATCTGGCTCACGATCTGGGGGGTGCCCAGCACGATCGGGTATTCGACCAGCAGGCCCTCGGCAAAGTCGGTCACCTGCTTGGCGTTGCGGTAATCCATGGCGACTCCGATGACCACGAGGTTGTTTTTCTTGTTTTCGTGCAGGGCGATCAGGTCGGGGATTTCCTCCAGACAGGGTGGGCACCACGTCGCCCAGTAATTCACCAGCACCCATTTCCCCTTGTAGCCGGACAGGGAATGGGTCTTGCCATTGGTGTCGGTCACCTTGAAATCCGCGGCCTGCGCCGTCGAAACCATCAAGGCCAACAACAGCCCAGCCAGCCACATCGGATAAAATCGAACGCTTTGTAACGTCTGCATTACTTCTCCACCATGAACGAATTTCGTACTGAGAAAGACTCGCTCGGCGAAGTCAAGGTTCCCGGGAACGCCTGGTATGGCGCACAGACCGCACGCGCGGTGGCCAATTTTCCCATTTCCGGCCGCCGCCCGGATAAGGATTTCGTACTAGCGCACGTGCGGATCAAACTTGCCGCCGCGCGCGCCAACTGCCAGCCGGGCTGGCTGCCCGAAGAAAAACGCGACGCCATCGCCGCTGCCTGCGAGAAAATTCTCGCCGGCGAGCATGGCGATGAATTCGTAGTCGACCGCTTCCAGGCCGGCGCCGGCACCAGCCACAACATGAACAGCAACGAAGTCATTGCCAACCTCGCCAACGTGGCACTGGGCGGGGAAAAAGGCGCCTACCAGCCGGTCAACCCCAACGACGACGTCAACATGGGGCAGTCGACCAACGACACCATTCCCACCGCGATCCGCCTCGCCGTTTTAGCCAAGCTGCCACGCCTGACCGCGGCAGTGCACGCGATGGCCGCGGAGTTTTCTCGCCTGGCCGAGCGCGAAAAGGATACGGTGAAATCCGGCCGCACCCACTTGCAGGACGCAGTGCCGACCACGCTGGGCCAGGAATTCGCTGGCTATGCCTGGACGCTCGCCCGCTGCGCGTCCAGTCTGGACGCGGTGCGCCCGGCGCTGTGCGAGATCGGGCTGGGGGGTTCCGCCGCCGGCACCGGTCTCAACACCTCGCCCGACTACGCGGCGCGTGCCGCCGCCGAACTGGCCACGCTCACAGGTGAACCCATCCGTGTCGGCCAACTGGTCGCGCAGATGCAGTCGATGAACGACCTCGCGCGGCTGTCGGGCGAGATCCGCAACCTCGCGCTGGAACTGACCCGCATCTCCAACGACCTGCGCCTGCTGGCTTCCGGCCCGCGCACCGGGCTCGGCGAAATCCAGCTGCCGCCGGTGCAACCGGGATCCTCCATCATGCCGGGCAAGGTCAACCCGGTGATGTTCGAAATGCTGAATCAGGTGTGCTTCCAGGTACTGGGACAGGACGCTGCCGTCTCCTACATGGTGCAGGCCGGGCAGATGGAGCTCAACGTGATGATGCCGGCGCTCGGCAGCGCCTTGTTCGACGCCATGGACTGGCTGACCAACGCGATGAATGCCGCTACCGAAAAGAACCTCAAGGGCATCGTCGTCAACCGCGAGCGCTGTGCTTTCTTCATCCACCAGAGCGTCGCGCTCGCTACCCTGCTCAACACGCAGATCGGCTATAACCAGGCCGCCGAAGTCGCCAAGGCGTCGGAGCATTCCGGGCGCCCGGTGCGCGACATCGTCGCCGAGCGCGGGCTGATGAGCGCAGCGGACTTCGATGCACTGGTTCTGGCCGCGGCGCACGGCGTGGGGAGCGGCGGCGGCGCCGGCTAAGCCCGGACTAGTGGGATAATCCCGCCCTTTCCCCCGACCCCTCTACCCCATGGCGATCCAGTGGTTCCCCGGTCATATGACCACCGCGCGCAAAAAGGCCGCGGAGACGATGGCGCAGATCGACGTGGTGGTCGAAGTGCTCGACGCCCGCCTGCCGGAAGCCGGCAGCAACCCGATGATTCACGAACTGCGCCTGCATCGCCAGCGCTCGTGTCTCAAGCTGCTGAACAAGGCTGACCTGGCCGACCCGGTCGCCACCCGCGCCTGGCTGGACTATTTCAACAAGCAGCCCGGCGTGCTGGCGGTGGCGATTTCCGCCAAGAAAGCATCCGATGTCGCCAAGCTGCCGGCGCTGGCGCAGAAACTGGCGCCGCACCGCGACGACACCTTCAAGCCGCTGCGGCTGATGATCATGGGCATCCCCAACGTCGGCAAATCCACGCTGATAAACACCTGGGTCAAGCGCCGCGTGGCGGCGGTCGGCGACGAGCCGGCAGTGACCAAGTCGCAGCAGCGCATCAATCTGTCGCCACGGCTGATCCTGGTCGACACGCCGGGGATGACCTGGCCGAAGATCGAGCACGATGCCGATGGCTTCATGCTGGCGGCCAGCCACGCGATCGGCCGCAACGCGGTGATCGACGAAGAAGTGGCGACTTTCCTCGCGGGTATCCTTCTGGAGCGCTACCCGTCCCTGCTGAAGGCGCGCTACGGCTTTTCGCTGGAAGGACTGGATGCGCCAGGGGTACTGGAAGCGGTGGCGAAAAAACGCGGCTGCCTGAAGAAGGGGCGCGGCGCCGAGCTCGATCTGGAAAAGGCCGCGATGATCCTGCTGACCGATTACCGCAGCGGCACGCTTGGCCGCATCAGTCTGGAAACCCCGGCAACCCGCCAAACGATGCTGGCGGCAGCGGCGAGCAAGCCGAAAAAAACGACCGCCCCGAAACCCGACACCGCCGACTGATTATCCTTCTGCCGGCCAGGCTGCGGCGTCCAGCCAGGCCACGGTGTCCAACTTGCCCCGCACCGCAGATACCGGCAGCGTCTCGCCGTTTTTCCAGCGCGTCAGCGCTTCATGCTTGCCCGAACCTGTGATCACAAACCACACGCGCCGGCTGCGATCCAGCCGCGCCGCCGACAGGCTCACCCGCTCGGACGGCGGCTTCGGCGCTGCATAAACCGCCAGCACGTCCGGACTGTCCGGTGCTTCGCCCCAGTTGTGATCGGGAAACAGACTCGCGGTATGCCCGTCCTCGCCCATGCCAAGCAGTACGACGTCGAAATCCTCCATACTTTTCAGCCAATCGCCATACAAGTCTGCGGCCGCGCGCGCGCCCAGTTCAGACGGGATCGGGCGACGGCTTTCCGGCGGAATGCTTGACGCGGCAAGCCAGGCGGCTTCAGTCATGACGCTGTTGCGCTCGGGATGGTCCTCCGGCAGACAGCGTTCGTCGCCGTACCAGATATGCCAGCGTTCATCGCCCGCGTGCCTGTCAGCCAGCGAACGATAGAGATCCCGCGGGGTGGTGCCGCCTGCCAGCACCAGATGGAATGCGCCGCGCGCGGCGATCGCCGCCTCGGCTTCGGCGCACAGCGCATCGGCCAGTGCCGCGACGAGCGCGCCTGCATCGGCAAACACCCGCCATTCGGGCCACATCACAATTCGTTGCGCCAGATCTGGTCTTCACTGTCGAACAGACGGTTGGCATCGGCCGGCCCCCAATTGCCGGCGGGATAGGTCGGGATGTATTCGCGCTCGATCGCCCAGTGATTGAGGATGGGATCGACCACCCGCCACGCCCACTCGATTTCGTCGAAACGCAGGAACAGCGAGCGGTCGCCTTCGATGACGTCGAGCAGCAGCGTTTCATAGGCGTCGAGCGTCTGCTCGTCGGTCTTCAGAAAACTCGCGTTCATCTGCATCAGCCGGGTGTCCATGTCGAGCCCGGGCTGTTTGACGTGGATTTCCATGCGCATGGATTCGTCAGGCTGAATCGATAGCAGGATCCAGTTGGGGTCGACCGACTCGAGCGGGGTTTCGCGGAACAGCTGCTGCGGCGGGTGGCGGAAGCGGATCGCGATCATCGATGTCTGGTGCGGCATGCGCTTGCCGGTGCGCAGGTAGAACGGCACCCCGCGCCAGCGCCAGTTATCGATGTAGAACTTGGCGGCGACGAAGGTTTCGGTGATGGAATTCGACTCGACGTTTTCTTCCTGCTGGTAACCCGCTACGGGCTTCCCGTCGATCTTGCCGCGGGTGTATTGCGCCCGCAGCGCATGCGCATGCACCGCACGCTTGGCAATCGGGCGAATCGAGCGCAGCACCTTGACCTTTTCGTCCTGCAGCGCGTCGGGCTCGAGCGCGGCGGGGGGCTCCATCGCGACCACGGTCAGCAACTGCATCAGGTGGTTTTGCAGCATGTCGCGCAACGCCCCGGCGCGATCATAGTAGTCGGCACGATCCTCGATGCCGATCGACTCGGCCACAGTAATCTGCACGTGGTCGATGAAGTTGCGATTCCACAGGGGTTCAATCAACGTGTTGGCAAAGCGAAAAACGAGCAGGTTCTGCACCGTCTCCTTGCCGAGAAAGTGATCGATGCGGTAAACCTGCTCCTCGTCGAAATGCTGGTGCAAGAGGCGATTGAGCACCTGCGCCGACTCGAGATCTTCGCCAAAAGGCTTTTCAATCACCACCCGGTTGAGACCGCGCGGCTCGTTGAGTCCCGCAGCCTCGAGGTTCTGGATCACCGCGCCGAATTCCGCCGGCTTGATCGCGAGGTAGTAGACCGCGCTCGAACACATCGATTCGGGCGGCAGCCGTTCGGCCAGTTCGCGGTAGGAGGCCGGGGCTCTAAGGTCGCCCTTGAAATAACTGAAGCGTGCGATGAAGCGTTTAAACACCGGCGTATCGAGCGAGCCCTTGATCTTCCCATCAAGAATATTGCGCATATGCTCGCGCCAGTTTTCCGTCGTCCAGTCACGCCGCGAAAACGCAATGATCGAGAGCGACTCCGACAGCCGCCCAGCTGCCTCCAGATGGTAGAGCGCCGGTAAAAGCTTGTTGGATGCCAGGTTGCCGGTCGCACCAAAAATCACGAACGTACACGGCAGATAATCGGTTGCAGGATTTTGGCTCAGGCTCATCTCAGCCCTCCTTCACGGCATGACCACCGAATCCCTGGCGCATTTTTGCCAGCATCTTGTTGACGTAATCGCCCTTGCCCTGGCTGGCAAAACGCATCATCAGGGACAGCGTCATCACTGGCGCGGGAACGCCCAGTTCGATCGCTTCCAGCGCGGTCCAGCGGCCTTCGCCGGAGTCGCCGACATAAGGCTGAATGTTCTCGAGCGTCTGGTCCTGTGCCAGAAAATCCGCCGACAAATCAAGCAGCCACGATTGCACCACGCTGCCGTGCCGCCATAGCTCGGCAATGTCGCCAAGATCCAGTTCAAACCCCGGCTTGTTTTTCATCAGCGCGAAGCCTTCGGCCAGTGCCTGCATCATGCCGTACTCGATGCCGTTGTGAACCATCTTGACGAAATGCCCGGAACCAACCGAGCCGCAATGCAGCCAGCCGCGGTCCGCGGCGGGCGCGAGCTTTTCCATATAGGGCTGGAGCCGTGTCGCTGCCGCTTCGCTCGCACCGAACATCAGGCAATAGCCGTTCTCCAGCCCCCACACGCCGCCGGACACCCCAACGTCGGAAAACTCGATCTGGTCCTCGGCCAGCCAGGATGTGCGGCGCTGCACATCCTTGTAGAAGGAGTTGCCCCCATCCACGACCAGATCGCCTGGCGCCAGCATCGGCCGCAAGGCTTGCAGCACGGCCTCCGTTGCGTCGCCGGCAGGCAGCATCAACCACACAATGCGTGGCGTGGCGAGCGCATCGACCAAGGCCTGCAAGCTGTCACAGGCGAGATGGCCCGTTTCTTCAGCCAGGCTTTGCGTCACGTCAAAGCTGCGGTTGAATAGCGCAATCTGCGTGCCCTTGCGTGCCAGGCGCCGTGCCATGTTGCCGCCCATGCGACCCAGTCCGACGATACCGAATTCCATATTTGACTCCTTTGGGATAAATGTTTGCATGGCGCAGTAATCGTGCCCGCAGATGAACTCATAATAGATCGTGACAATGATGTGTGCACTCGCGGGAAGCGCGCTCAATCAATGTGACATGGGCCCGGTCAGGCCAGCAAACCCGGGAACAGCTTGCCCAGCCCCCCTGCGATCATCTCGACCGAAATCGCCGCGATAATCAGGCCCATCAGGCGGGTGACAACGTGAATCCCGGTTTTTCCGAGCCGCCGCGCAATCATCGGCGCAGCTCGAAACGCCAGCCACACCGACAGGGCCACCAGCACCACCGGGACCAGCAGCAAACCTTGAGGCAGCACATCGCCCTTGGCCGCAGTCGATGCGACGATCACATGGGTGATTGCACCCGGCCCGGCCAGAAGCGGCACCCCGAGGGGCACCACGCCGACCGAGTCCTTCTCTTCCGCCTCCTGCGCTTCGTCCTTGGTCTGTCGTTGCGGGCTGATCTGCGCCCCCACCATTGACAGCGCCAGCAACAGCAGCAGCAAACCACCCGCCACCGAGAAGGCTGCAAGGCGGATGCCAAAGAACATCAGCAAGGGCTCGCCAGCAAAGGTAAACAGCGTCAGTACACCCAGCACCGTCAGCGCGGCGATACGCGCTGCTGCATGACTTTGCGCCAGCGTGAAGCCCTGGGTGGCGAGAAGAAAAAGCGGGATGACGCCGACCGGGTCGACGATGGCAAACAGCGCAAATGCCGATTTGACGAGGGCGAGGCTGTCCATGCCTGCATCATAGCCGCATGGCGTGGCGAGTCAGCCCCGGCGGAACACCAGGTCCCATACCCCATGGCCCAGACGGAGGCCGCGCTGCTCGAACTTGGTGAGCGGGCGGGTATCGGGGCGCGGCGCGTAATCCGGCACAGTGTTCTGCAACTGCGGCTCGGCGGAGAGCACCGCCAGCATCTGCTCGGCGTAGTCCTGCCAGTCGGTGGCGAGATGAATATAGCCACCGGGCGCCAGGCGGCTGGCCAGCAGGCTCACCAGCGGGGGCTGGATCAGGCGCCGCTTATGGTGGCGCTTCTTGTGCCAGGGATCGGGGAAGAAGATGTGGATGCCGGCGAGACTGGCCGGCGCCAGCATGTGCGTAAGAACCTCGACCGCATCGTGCTGAACGACCCGCACATTGGTAAGTTCGCGCTCACCGCACTGCTTCAGCAGCGCGCCGACGCCGGGCGTGTGAACCTCGACGCCGAGGTAGTCGTTTTCCGGATGGGCGGCGGCAATCTCCGCCAGTCCCTCGCCCATGCCGAAGCCGATTTCCAGAATGCGTGGCACCGGATGTGAACTGGAGGTGGCGCGACCGAATACCGCATCGAGATCAAGCACTGCAGCCTGGTACGGCAGCATGAACTGCGGCCCGATTTCGGCCAGCGCACGCGCCTGACCGGAGCCGACGCGGCCGGCGCGCAGCACATAGGAACGGATGCGCGGGTGCGCGCCGGTGTCTGCCGTCATGCTTATTTTCCGCCTGCGCTTTTATTTTCAGTGATCAGGCCGCTGGTGGGCGAACTCGGGCTGGCCTGGTAGACCTTCTTCGGCATGCGGCCGGCAAAGAAGGCTTCGCGCCCCGCCTCCACCGCTTTTTTCATTGCCGAGGCCATCAGCACCGGGTTGCCGGCGCCGGCGATCGCCGTATTCATCAGCACGGCATCGCAGCCGAGTTCCATAGCGATGGTGGCGTCGCTGGCGGTGCCGACGCCGGCGTCGACGATTACCGGCACACTCAAGCGGTCGATGATGATCTGCAGGTTCCACGGATTGAGGATGCCCATGCCGGAGCCGATCAGGCTCGCCAGTGGCATCACTGCGACGCAGCCGATGTCTTCCAGCTGTTTGGCGGCGATCGGATCATCAGACGTGTAGACCATCACCTGGAAGCCGTCCTTCACCAGCACCTCAGCGGCCTTGATGGTTTCGGCAACGTTGGGGTAGAGCGATTCGGCGTCGCCCAGCACCTCGAGCTTGACCAGCGCGTGGCCATCGAGCAGTTCGCGCGCCAGACGCAGGGTGCGGATCGCGTCGTCTGCCGTGTAGCAGCCGGCGGTGTTGGGCAGGTAGGTATATTTCGACGGCGGCAGTGCGTCGAGCAGACTCGGCTGACCGACATCCTGGCCGATGTTGGTACGGCGGATGGCGACGGTGACAATTTCGGCGCCCGAGGCCTCGACCGCAAGACGGGTCTGCTCGAAGTCCTGGTACTTGCCGGTGCCAACCAGCAGGCGGGAAGAATAGGATTTTCCGGCGATGACGAGAGGGTTCATAAAATTCACGAAAGGGGTGAGGGGTAAGGCACGGAGATGAGAAGGAAGGGCTTAGGCCGGGCTTCGCGCCTCACACCTTACCCCTCACACCTCACCTACTTCAGCCGCCGCCGACTGCGACGACGATTTCCAGGCGGTCGCCGCTGGCCAGCAGAGTGCTGACATGCTGGCTGCGCGGGACTATTTCGCCATTTTTTTCGATGGCGATGCGCTTTCCCCCCAGTCCCTGCAACTTGACCAGTTGAGCCAGGGTAAGCGGTGCAGGAAAGCTGCGGGGTTCGCCGTTGATGACCAGTTCAATCACAAATCACTTCTTTTCTATCCGATGGGCAGGAGTTTCAGTATCATGCCGAATTCTACCGCGCGGGCGTCGTATAGTGGCATTACCTGAGCTTCCCAAGCTCATGAGGAGGGTTCGATTCCCTTCGCCCGCTCCATTCACGGCTTGCACACATTCCATCTGGCTGGTCGCAGTCCAATAATTCGTAAGCTATGGCCGTTATTGCGGCAAAGCCATGAATACCCAATCGACTCCCCTGACGCCTGCTGCGCTGCTATCCGAAGCCGATGCACGTATGACGCAGGCGCTGGGCAACTTTTTCCAGCGCTGCCACGCCCCGCTTCGGGGTGGCGTTTTGCGCGCTCTTGCCGCGCAGATATTGCCTGCCACCATCGCAACCGGGCAGACTTGCCTGGACTGGCTCAATACCCGCCCGGACACCCTGTCCACCGCGTTTGCCGACCAGTTCCAGCTTCACCTCGCCCGTCCCGAGACGTTTGCCGGGCACCATGGCAGCCGTCCGGCCGAACTGCAACTGCTGGATGACGACGCATTCAAGCGGCAACTGGCGGAAGAAAAAATCGCCGCCCAACTGACTGACACCCTGCGTGCCGACATATTGCTGTTGTTTGGCCGCCTGCAGGCGGTGCAGCGGGTCGCACCGGAAAACCCGATCGGTCCTGATGCCTATGGTCCGCGAGCGATCGTGCACACGCTGTCGCGTGCACTCGATACGCTGGACATCGACCCGGCGTGCGGCACCCTCCTGCTCCAGTGCGCTGCTGCGCCCTTGCTCGACACGCTGAAACAAACCTACACGGCGCTCAATCAGTTTCTGGGCGCGCAAGACATCCCCGAACTCCCTGTCGCCCGTGCAGCCTCCCTACCCCGAAAAACGCAAGCCGATGCAGGGCAGGCCATCCTGGCACATATCCAGTCTGTGGCCGAGCAGGCGGGCACTCACGCACCCGCGGGTAGCTTGCCACCCATGCCGCAGCAGCGACTGGTCGACAGCCTGGAGGACGGGGAAAACCGTGCGTCGAGCCTGCTGGACTCACCGTCAGACGCCCCTGCGAGCACGCTGCTGCGATTGCGGCAGCGTGCTCGCCATACTGGGACGGACGCATCGGACCTCGCGGTATTGGATGCCGTGGCCGGACTGTCCGCATTCATCCTTGATGACCCGGGCCTAGCTGTTGAGTTGCAATAGGTTGTTCCCGGCAAGCCGTGAAGCTGGAGGTTTGTAGCCGAGGGCCGAGTGAGGCCTTCTGGCGTTGTAGTAAGCCAAAAATGCCGGTAGCCAGGCAGTGCGCTCCGCACTGTTGTTC
>JAGXGM010000033.1 GCA_024636675.1 Hydrogenophilales bacterium
CATCATGATCGTTCGCAAGACCCCCGAAGAATCGAACCCCGTCGTCGACCAGGCCGCGAAATCGGCCGACGATGCCATCAAATCAACCCAGCGCGTTGCCAACGAAGCGCTGGAGAGTCTGTCCGGCGGCGTGGACGACGCGCGCCACCAGGCCGCGCCGCTGTTGAACCGCGCCACCGAGCAAGCCAGCGCGCTCGCGCAGCGTGGCGTGGATGCCGTTCGCGAGAGTTCGCAGCAACTGCGCGAGCGGGCAGCGCAGGCGTCCGACAGCACCGTGAACTACATCAAGGACGAGCCGGTCAAGGCAATCCTGATCGCCGCCGCCGTCGGCGCTGCGTTGATGGCGCTGGTCAGCCTGATGGGTCGATCGCACGATCGCAACTAAGGGCGCCGCAGCTGCCGGAGTGACCTTCAATGATCCACCCCCTGCTGCAGTTGATCGCGACCCAGCCGCAATTGCTGGCCGATCACGCCGAGGCCTACGCCGAATTGATGGCGGAGGAAATCGATGGCGTCTCGGCGGCCTGGAAGCGGCGCGCCGTGCTCAACGCCGTCGCGCTGTGCTCCCTGACCGCGGCGGCCATCCTGGCGGGCGTCGCGCTGATGCTGTGGGCGGTGATTCCGAGCGCCGACCTGCAGGCGCCGTGGGCGTTGATCGCCGCGCCGCTGCCGCCGGTTGCCGCAGGGCTGTGGTGCCTGATGGCAGCGCGCAGGCTGGGCGAGGGCAGGGCATTCGAGAACCTGCGACGCCAACTGGCGGCCGATATGGCGATGCTGCGCGAAGTGGCCGCATCATGACAACGGGTGCCGGATTTCGTGTGACGGCCGCCGAGCGACTGGAGCAGTCGCGCAAGCGCCTGCACCAGGCCATGCGCGGCACTTCGGATGCGCCGGGCACGGCGGCCAACGCGAGCGCAGCCGGAGCGGCGACGCTCTGGCTGGACATTCTGAAACTGAATCCCACCGCCCGCGTCGTGATCGCGGCGGTGAGTGCCTGGTGGGCACAGCATCCGCTGCGCGTGGCTGGCACGGCCGCTTCCGCCACCGCGAAAGCCGCGGTGCAGCCGATGGCTGATCGCCATCCCCTCGGCTTGATGCTGGGCGCCTTGGTGCTGGGCGGCTTGCTCGCCTGGAGCCGCCCGTGGCGCTGGGCGCTCAAGCCGGCGCTGTTCGCCGGACTGCTGCCGCAACTCGTTTCCCAGGCTCTGGCCCAAGCGCCGATCCAGTCGTGGCTGGCCGCATTTGCAGCTCCGACCCCGGAACCGCCCGGACCGCCCGCCGGTGATTCGGATTAGTGGCCCAACAACTCGGCGACGTGTTCGAGTCGGTCCACGCGCTGCGCAATCACGTTGACGATGGCCGTGATCGGAACGCTGAGCAGCATGCCCCAGATTCCCCACAGCCATCCCCAGAAGAGCAGCGAAACGAATACCGCTACCGTGTTCATGCGGGCAATCCGGCCCGTCATCCAGGTGGTCACGAAGGTCCCGACCACCGTGGCGATCGCCATTGATGCCGCTGCGACCGCCAACGCGGTCGATACCGAATCGAACTGAACGAAAGCCGCCAGGCCGATGCCTGCCGCGGTGACGAGCGGTCCGAGGTAGGGGATGATGTGGAGCAGACCGGCGGCCACTGCCCAGACGCCGGGGTTCTCCAGCCCGATCCAGCGCAACGTGATCCAGGTGAGCAGCGCGAGCAGCAGGTTGGTCGCCAGGAACATGAGCATGTAACGCTGGATGGAGTGGTTGATGTCATCGAGGACGCGGACGGTGATCTTGCGGTTCGACAGCGACGGCCCGGCGAGTCGCACCAACTTCCTCTTGAAGGTATCGCCCGAGATCAGCAGAAAGAGGGTGAGGAAGATCACCATCGCCCCCTGGCCGATGATTCCGGCAGCTCCGCCGGAATTCGCCCAGAGGTAGTTGCCGATCTTGAAGCGGGGGGCGTCGACGACGACCACCGTCACCGGTTTCCTGGACGCCGACGTCGTGTCGGGCGCCGCGGTGGTCGCCTTCTCGATCTCGCTCGCCGCGGTTTGCACCTTCTGCAGGGTGGTGGCCTCGCCACGAGGCGAAGCGGCGAGGCTTGCCGACAACTTGCTCACCGCAGTGGGCAACTGATCCAGGATCGTCTGCACCTGTCCGCGCAGCGAGTAGACTCCCAGCGCGATCGAACCAACCACACCCACCATCACGATCAGCGTGCCCACGACGCGTGGGATCCGGATGCGCTCGAGCCATGCGACGACGGGGTTCAGCGTGTAGGCAAACAGGATGCCCAGCAGCAGGGAAATGACAAAACCCTGCGCCCACTTCAGAGCGAAGATGACGGCGAGCGTGGCGAGGATGATCGTTGCCAGGCCGCGCGCGGCCTCGGGAACCCGGACCGCAAGCGTCGCGGCAACCGGCTCCGACTCCACGCGTGCCGAGTCGGCGGGCGAATCTTCGATATCCGGGTGGGGCGCGGCGCTCATGGGAGGGGACCTCGGAGTTCGTGGACGACGGGCAAGCGCGGGGCGCTTTGCGACGAACAATCGAACGACCGCTGCGGGGCCGGACGGCCCCGCAGCGGCTCGAGGTCAGCCTTCGCTCACTTGAGCCGAAGGTCGTTCTTGACCGACGTCACGCCGCTGACGCCGCGTGCCACCGCGACCGCCCGATGGATGTCGGCCTGGTATTTGACGAAACCGGCCAGTTGAACCGCGCCCTTGAAGGTCTCGACATTGATCTCGGAGACTTTCAGCGTCGGGTCATTGAAGATGGCCGTTTTCACCTTGGCGGTGATCACGCTGTCGTCGATGTACTCGGCGGTTCCCTCTTTTTGCGGCGTGGAAGCGCAGCCCACGACGGAGGCCAGGGTGAGGGCCATAAGCGCCGCGGAGAGATACCTGCGAAGTGGTTTCATGTTTGATGCTCCCGTGTTTTGGGGAAGGGTGGGTTGATTTACCAGGCTCGGCGCAACGGGCTACTTCTTGTCGCCCTTTGCCCCGTCCTGGATGCTGTCGCCAGCTTTCTCGACCTGTTGGCCGACGCTCTGCACCGCCTTGTCGAGATCCTTGCCGGCGCGCTCCATCGGACCCTCCTGTTTCTGACAGGCAGAGAGCGCGACAATCGATGCGCTCAGGATCAAGGCCGCGCTGAAGATCTGACTGGGTTTCATGCTGATTACTTCCCGACTTCGCGACCGATGATGCCGCCGACCGCCGCACCGCCAACCGTTCCGAGTGCGCTGCCGCCGGTAAGCACGGCGCCGCCGACGGCACCGATTCCAGCGCCAGCCGCCGTGTTCTGATCCTGCCTGGACATACCGGCACAGCCACCCAGGCCGAGGACCACCGCTACCGACACGGCACCGATTGTGAGTTTCTGCATCGTTTTCATGGAAAGATCTCCAAACAACAAAAAAAGGGTAATCGGGAACTTCTCATTCTACTGAGGCAAGTATGGGAGGCACGCTGCACCGCGAACAGCGGACGGCGCCGCCAATCGGCGTAGTAGATGTCCTACGCGTGCGGCATGCCAGCGCCAGCGATCAGGAGCAGAGGGCGTGCGCAATCTGCAGAGCAGGAAGCTCCGCAAGCTTGGCGGTTCGTTCTATCCGAGAACCAGACTCACCGCGGAGACGCTGGCCAGAAGCACCAGCGCGAATTGGCGGAAGCGTTCGTCGTTGAATCTCGGGAAGAGGCGCATGCCCAACACCAGCCCGGCCAGAAAACCGGGCGCCAGCAGGAGCGCGCCGACGGCGTTCTCCCGGGTCGCGATGCCCGCGGCCCACAGCATCACCAGCCCCGCGACCGACATCACGCCGACGCAAAGCGTCAGGTTGGCCCGATTGATGCGCGCGGTGTCGGGACCGGACAGAAGGTAGAGAATCACCGGCGGCCCGCCCATGCTGGTGGCACCCTGCAGGACGCCACCGGCAGCCCCCACGGCGATCGACGTGCCGATGCGCTGCGCGCCGGTGTAACGCACCCCCAGGAGGAACATGGCGCAGAACGTGATCACCACGACCGCCATCCCCTGGCGCAACAGGTGTGGATCGGTGTGGAGCAACAGATAGCCGCCCACCGGCAGGGTCAGGCACGCGGCGATGGAGATTGGCGCGAACACGCGGTAGCGAGCGATGCCCACGGCGCCGCGCAGCATGATGCCCGCCGCAACCGTTTCGAGCAGCAGCACGGTGAGCACGGCCCGCTGGGGGCCGAGCACCAGACTGAGCGGAACGGCCATCACGAGCCCGCCGCCGAAGCCGCTCAGGCCGCGGATGAGGCCGCCCAGGGTGGCGATCGCCACACCCGCAGCCAGCAGATTCCAGCCGATGCCCAGAGCGGCCCAGTCGCTCACGGGTGGTAGTCGCCGCGCCGGATGGGCAGCCCCAATTCGTTGTCTGCCTTCATTTGCTTTGGGCAAAGCGGGAATGCTACCCGTTCTGCTCGCCTCTACGCAGGCAGTTCGGAGACGGCGACGCCGGACGCCACGGGATCGAGCGCCGCGATTTCGGTCTCAACGGTGACTCCGCTGCGCAGGGTCTGCATGACGACGCAGCAGTTTTCCGCGGCGGCGAGGAGCCCCTGCAACTGATCCTTGTCTACTTCGCCGTTGGGCACCAGGCGCACGCTGCAGTGCATGCGTTGAAATCCAACGGGAACCCCGCGTTGGACCATCAGGCATCCGCGCACGTCCACCTCCGCCGTCACCTTGACCTCCAGGGATTTCAGCGGAAGGTCGAAGTGGGCGGCCAGCATGCGAATGGACGAGTCCAGGCAGGCCGCGAGCGCGGAGCACAGCAGGTCGCCCGGATTCGGCAAATCATGATCGCCACCGACGGCACGGTGGATTCCGAAGGGTAACGCCTCACCGGAATTGTTGGACGGGACGACCCGGCCGTGGAACGCATCGCCTGCGCAGGCGTTCAGGGTCTGCGCGCTGTCGAAGATCTTGGCGTCGGCCGGCACTTTCGCATACTGTTGGCGCAGCGGGGTTTGCCGCTGCTGGACGAGATTCGCTTTTTTCGTACCCATGATGGCTCCCAATCGTTGTGGTGGTGACGCCCTCAGATTGGCCCCATGACGCGCGCCCGTCATGAGGCGAGGGACCCACCACGGATGGGACGGCCGAAGCACTTCACGGATTTCGTGGGGCCAGCGCCCCAGACGCCGGAGCGCGGCGTCAGTCGCGACCCAGCCCGGCCTTGCGGGCGATCACGATGGCCTGCGCGCGGTGCTGCGTGTCGAGCTTGGCGAAGATGCTGGTCACATGATTGCGGACGGTTTTCTCGACGATGCCAAGCAGAACCGCAATCTGGGAGTTGGTCAGGCCGCGCGCGATGCCATCGAGGATCTGCTTCTCGCGTGCCGTCAACGCCGCGAATTCGGTGTTCGCCGAATCATCGACGGGCTCGTCTTCGGCAAGGAACTCGTTCAGTGCGGCTCGGAACACCGGCCACGCGGGCTCGTCGGGACGCAGGATGTGGTTCTTGCCCTCCAACGGCAGGAAACGGGCGTTCGGTATCGCCGCGGCCAGTTGCCGGCCGGCCTCGAACGGCACCATCGCGTCGCCTCGCACATGAAAGACAAGTGTCGGCGAACGAACCCTGGACGCTTCGGCACGGACGTCAAAGGAGTGAAAGGCATTCCACAGTTGGCAGGCCGCTTCGGGCGAAGCGCTGCGCCGCTGCATTTCACCGATCCACTTGAGCTGCTCCCCGTCGGCGCAGTCCGGCATCAGAATGCCGGCGAACATCTCGCGAAACGCGCCCACTTTCCGGCCCCAGCCAATCTCGATCATCTTGGAGAAGGCGCGTGCCTGCTGTGCCAGCTTCTCGCCGGCGTCGCTGATGTAGGCGCCATGCAGATAGCTGTCATAGAGCGCCAGGCGACTGACGCGTTCCGGGTGGCGCGCAGCGTAGGCGAGGGCGACCGCGCCGCCCTGGCAGAGGCCCAGCAGCGCAAAGCGGCGCAGCGCAAGCGCATCGACCACCGCCTCGAGGTCGGAGACCATGGCGTCGAGCGAAAAATCGCTCGCGCCCCGGTCCGAGAGTCCCGAACCCCGCGGGTCATAACGCACCAGGGTTCGCTTCTCACCCAGCGCCGCGGACCAATGTCGCCAGACCGGACTGCCCTCGTCGAGCTCCAGGTGGGTGAACCAGTTGTTGACGCGCACGAGAGGCGGACCTGCGCCCTCGCTCGCGAATGCGATGCGCGTGCCGTCGCGCGCGGTGCAAAAGCGGATTTGCTGGTTCATTCGGGGGGAGACGCCCATCGTTCCAAGGTTGCGACCATTGTGCGCCTCAGCGCCGTTTCCCCGACCGGGGTTTCAATGTATCGTGGCGCGGATGATCCAAGTTGACCAGATTCGTTGCTCCGGCTGTGGCCGGTGCATTGCCGTGTGCGAATTGCGCCTGTTTTCCTTTGAGACGCGGAACTGGAAGAAGACTTCGGTGCCGCGCGACACCGAACGGTGCAGCGGCTGTGGAGAATGCGAGCAAAGTTGCCTGATCGGCGCGATCAGCATGGGTAATCCTTAGTCGAGCATCCGGAAGAAGCAATGCGCAAGCGATCCGTTCTCTGCGTCTGGATACTGGCCGTTGTCCTCTCGGGGTGCGGAGGCGCGGATGGGGGGGTGGCGCCGGTGGGTTCACCCGCCAATGTCGCGCCCGTGTCGAACGCCGGTCCTGCGCAGAGCGTCGCTGTCGGCGCCACGGTGACGCTGGACGGCAGCGCCAGCTCGGACGCCAACGCCGATCCGTTGACCTTCGTCTGGACGCTCACTTCACGGCCGCCGGGCAGCAACGCGACGCTGGCCGGCGCCACGACGACCCGACCCGCCTTCATCGCCGATGTCGCCGGAACCTACGTCGCCTCACTGGTCGTCCACGATGGCCAGGTGAGCAGCGCGCCTGCCGCCGTAACGGTGAGCGTCGGATCCCCGGGCAACTGCGGGCTCGCCAATTTCCAGAGCGAGGCGATCGCGCTCGTCAATGCCCATCGGGCCGCCGGCGCGCAGTGCGGCGATCGCGGCGCCTTTCCCGCCGCGCCGCCCCTGTCTTGGAACCTCGCACTCGGCCAGGCTTCACTGGCGCACAGCGAGGACATGGTGAGCTTCAACTTCTTCAGCCATACCGGATCGGACGGGTCCGACGTCGCCGCGCGTGCCACTGCGGCGGGCTATCTTTGGTCGTCGGTGGGCGAGAATATCGCCGCCGGCTATCCGAGCGTCAGCGCCGTTGTCGGGGCCTGGATGGCCAGCCCGGGGCACTGCGTCAACATCATGAACGCAGCCTACCGCGACATCGGACTGGCCTGCGCGCCCGGCACCCCGAGCAACAGTTTCTCCAATTACTGGACCATGGATTTGGGCAGACCGCGCTAGTTGCGCAGCGATCGCAACTTGCTCGCCAGCGACGCGGCCGACAGGGCGCCCAGATGGGTATCGACCAGGCGTCCGCTGGCGTCGTAGAAAAGCGTGGTCGGCAATGACCCGGAGCCGATTTCGCGGCCGATGCGGGCGCCCGGGTCGATCACCACGTTTGCAAGCTCGAGTCCGGCAGCGGTGAGGTAGCGCTGGGCCGTCTCCCGGTCTTCGCCCTGGTTGGCGAAAACAAAGCGCACCGCGGATTCCCGTTGCTGTGCGTCGGCGAGCACCGGCATTTCGCGCCGGCAGGGCGGGCACCAGGTGGCCCACAGATTGACGACCATCGGCCTGCCTTGCGCCAAC
>JAGXGM010000004.1 GCA_024636675.1 Hydrogenophilales bacterium
GTGGGCGGATTAACCGCCGCAGCCGCCGATGGTGACTTTCACTTCCTTGGCCGCCGTGTAGGACTTGCCGCCGGCATTGACCACTGCACGCACGAGTGAAGTCTGGCCCATCTTGATGCGGGTGGAAATGAAGCCCTGGGCGCCATTGGACAGGTTGAAGGTGCCAACCAGCGGTGACGCGTTTTTCTCGGCGAGGATCGCGATGCTGGTGGTGCCGGCGATGCCGCTGGTCACTTCCACCGGCACCACGGCGCCGTTTTCAGCGATGTCCGGTGCCTTGATGGTGATGTCCTTGCTGTCGGCCGGGTTGGTTGCGCCGATGCCCTTCATCGCGTCATTGACGTTCTTGGCCTCGAAGGCTGACTTGTTCCAGGCGGCCATCGCCTGGGTGGGCTTCAACAGGCCGGCGGCCACGGCTACGGCCACGGCGCTGGCGCCAGCAGCGCCTTTCAATACGTTTCTACGAAGTGCATTCATGAGCGTGTCTCCTTGACTTCAAATACATCGATGTTGGCTTTCAGGTTGAATCACCGGCATTACGCCAGACCTGCAAGTTAGGGTACGGATGAATGCAATAGTTTCAGGGCCTCCCGGGGTATTTTCGGACCAGGCTGTGGGTGTTATCAACCAGTGGCGACGACGCTGATCGCGGGCGGCGGCATTCGGCAAATGGTGCGCAAGAGGTCGGACCATTCAGGATATGCGAAGGTTCTCGAATCAACCGGTACGCGCGCCGCCATCGCCGTCACGGGGCAGAGCGTGAGAAAGGGCACGTCGGCTGATGCCGCGGTTTGCCGCGTCGGAAACGCATGCTTCATTCGACGCAAACGACCTGAGCGTCCCCTACTCGCGGGCGCTGCAGCGGATGGCCAGGCCTTTTCTGCGCTCGCATGCTTCCATTGGGAAGGCTTGTTTTGGCATCTGCATTCATCATGGGGCCGGTAGTCCGCTTCCTGTTCTGAAACGCGGTACATTCTTTGCGTGAACGCCCCGCCCATTTTCTGCTGGGGCGACCACGCCCAATTTCGCTCACGCGCATGATCATGAATTGCTTAATCCCCTGCACATGGACCGCCTGACGCTCGAACGCCGTCAGGTCTGGGTTTACCTGTCCGCCATTATCGCGGGGCTGCTTGCCGGCAGCATCTGGCCTGGTCTCGGCACACTCCTCGAGCGCATGCTGTGGCCGACCTTGATGCTGTTGCTGTACGCAAGCTTCGTGCAGGTGCCGCTGTTGCATCTGCGCGAGGCGTTCCGCGACCATCGCTTCGTGACGGCGGCACTGGCGGGCAATTTCATCCTGCTGCCGGCGCTGGTCTGGGGACTGGTTCAATGGCTGCCGCCCGACCCGGCGTTGCGGCTGGGCGTGCTGCTGGTGCTGTTGGTGCCGTGCACCGACTGGTTCATCACCTTCAGCCAGCTCGGCGGCGGCAACGTGCCGCGCGCCATTGCATTGACCCCGGTCAACCTGCTGCTGCAATTTCTGCTGTTGCCGGTCTATCTGTGGCTGATGGCGGGTACGGCGCTCTCCGCGGTCCTCACCCCCACCGGGATCTGGCCCGCGTTCGTGGTCGTGCTGCTGCCGCTGGTCCTGGCCGCCGTGTCCGAACGCTGGATCGAGGCGCGGGCGGAACGCGCGCTGCTGCGCGAGCGGCTGGCTTGGTGGCCAGTGCCGCTGCTGGCGCTGGTGGTGTTCCTGATTGCCGGCGCGCAGGTCGGCGCGGTGCGAAATGCGCTGCGTCTGCTGCCGCTCATCGTGCCCCTGTTCGTCGTCTTCCTGCTGCTTGCAGCGCTGATCGCCAAGGGGCTGGCTCGCCTGATGCGCCTGCCGAACGATCAGGGGCGAACGCTCGCATTCAGTTTCGGCACGCGCAACTCCTTCGTCGTGCTGCCTGTCGCCCTGGCCCTGCCCGCTGGCTGGGAAGTCGCGGCCGTGGTGATCGTGGTGCAGTCGCTGGTCGAACTCTTCGGCATGCTGTTCTATCTGTGGTGGGTGCCGCGCCGGCTGTTCGGACGACATCCGGAGCACGGCATTTTCGGGCGGCGCTGAATCCTCGTCCCCTGATCGCGCCCACTAGAATGACAGTACCCCTTTCTGGAAACGCGCCCAACCGAATGAACCAGAACCACATCTGTGCCGGATTCGGTGCGCGCCTCGTCATCCTCGGCTTCGGCTGCATCGGACGCGGCGTGCTGCCGCTGCTGCTGCGCCACATTGCGATCCGGCCCGGGCAGATCCGCATCGTCACCGACCGCGACACCCACCGCGATGTCGCCGACCGGCATGGCGTTGCCCTGCGCGTGCAGGCCCTGACGCGCGAGAATTATCGAGGCATCCTCGCCGAGGAACTGGAGCCCGGAGATTTTCTGCTCAACCTGTCCATCAATGTCGGCAGCGTCGACCTCATCGCCTGGTACCAGCGCAACGGCGTGAGCTATCTCGACGCCTGCATCGAACCCTGGGCGGGCGGTTACACCGATGCCGCGCTCACGCCCTCGCAGCGCTCCAACTACGGCCTGAGGGAAGCCGCGCTCGCGCTGCGTGAGCCGGCCGGCCGGTCGGCGCCGACCGCCGTGATCACACATGGCGTCAACCCCGGCCTTGTCTCCCATTTCGTCAAGCAGGCGCTGCTCGACGTTGCCGCCGCCACGCAGTCCGGCGAAGCGGCGCCGCGCGACCGTGCCGGCTGGGCCGGTCTGGCGTACCGCCTCGGCGTGAAGACGATCCACGTCGCCGAACGCGATACGCAGGTATCGGCGGCGCGCAAGCAGGTCGGCGAGTTCGTCAACACCTGGTCGGTCGAAGGCTTTGCCGGCGAGGGCTGCCAGCCCGCCGAGCTGGGCTGGGGCACGCACGAGCGCCACTGGCCGGCGGATGCGCACCGCCACGGATACGGCAGCGACGCCGCCATCTACCTCGGCCGTCCCGGCGCGGCCACCCGCGTGCGCAGCTGGACGCCACTCGAAGGGCCGTACCACGGCTTCCTGATCACCCATGGCGAGGCCATCTCGGTCGCCGATTTCCTGACCGTCAGGGCAGCTGGCGGCAGCGTGGCCTACCGTCCCACGGTGCATTACGCCTACCACCCCAGCGACGACGCCGTGCTGTCGCTGCACGAGCTGGCGGGCAAGCACTGGACGCTCCAGTCGCGGCGCCGCGAACTGGGTGCCGCCGACATCACCTCGGGCATGGACGAGCTTGGCGTGCTGCTCTGCGGCCACGCCCGCAATGCCTACTGGTACGGCTCGCGATTGAGCATCGCCGCCGCCCGCGATCTGAGTCCCCTCAACAACGCCACCAGCCTGCAAACGGTGGCCGGCGTGCTGGCCGGCGTGGTGTGGGCGATGCGCCATCCCGAGGCCGGCATCGTCGAACCCGACGACATGGATTTTCGTGAAGTGCTCGACGTGGCGATGCCCTATCTGGGCGAAATGGCCGGCGTGTTCAGCGACTGGACGCCGCTCGAAGGACGCGGCGCCCTGTTTGCCGAGGACGTCGATGAGGCCGATCCCTGGCAATTCAAGAACATCCGGGTGTAGGGGGCAACGTCGCTAATCGCACCGGGAGCGGGGGTTAATGCAGCGAGCCGACTGCCGCGCGCGGCTGATGGATTCGGGCGTTTGGGTTTGATCGCCACGGCATTGTCTAAGCTTACGAATGCGCACCGCAAGGTGCCTTTTGAAAAGGAGACATGCATGGCGGAGAGCAGGGAAACGGAATTTACCTGGCGTGGCAAGGAAACCGTTGACGCCGTTCTGGACAATCTGGTGCCGTCCGGCCGGGTCGAAATCGTGCTGCCCGTGAACTACAACCATGCCCTGTTTGCCAGCCTTGACCCGGAAGCCGACAGCGCGCAAACGGAAGAACTGGACATCGAGGGCGATGTGATGCTGCTGCGCAAGATTGCAGAGCTTCGCGGTCTGGAAGACCTTGCCGCGCTGATTGAACCCTTGTCCGGAATGTCGGCCAGGGTGACGGTGCTGAGCCCGCCCAGGATTGTGATCGTTCTGGAGTGATCAGCGATGGTTTCCCCGATGCCTGCTTGCCGCGAGCGCGCCCGATGATGCCGGGCTGCCCATGCGACGCGTGAGCGAGGGCTGACGCCGTGGCTGCCCGGCGGGAGTCCAGTTTGCGCGCCAGGCCGGCGGATACGCTCGACAAGCAGGCCGCCGCCGCGGAGATGGAATCCCTGCGGGAGGAAATCCGCCATCACGACTATCTCTATTACGTGAAGAACGCGCCGGAGATCTCCGACGCCGAGTACGACAAGCGCTTTAGCCGGCTGCAGGCGCTGGAGGACGCTTTTCCAGACCTGCGCACGGAGGATTCGCCCACCCAGCGGATCGGGGCGGCACCTGTAGGCACGCTCAGGAAAGCCCGCCATGCCGCGCCCATGCTGAGTCTTCAGGCGGTGCGCGAACAGGCTGACATCGAGTCTTTCCTGAAGACGGCACGCAAGGCGGCCGGCGGTGAAAAGCCCGGCTATGTCCTGGAACCCAAATTCGACGGATTTTCCGTGGAGCTGGTCTACGAAAAGGGCAGGCTCGTCCGGGGCGTGACCCGGGGCGACGGCGAGACAGGGGAGGACATCACCCACAACCTGCGCACCGTGCGCGCCCTGCCGCTTGTGCTGCAGGGCGACGCGCCCCCGCATTCACTGTCGGTGCGTGGAGAAGTCCTCATGCCCAGGCAGGCCTTTCAGGCACTCAACAAAGCCCGGCTGGAGCGGGGCGATGAGGCCTTCGCCAATCCCCGCAATGCCGCCGCCGGCATGATGCGCCAGCTCGACCCCGGCAAAGTGGCCGGTCGCCGCCTGGATATCTTCTGCTACGACATCCTCGATAGCAGCGACGAGCCGCTGCCCAGTCAGACCGAGACACTGGCGTCGCTGGCGGCCTGGGGCCTGAAGACCTGCCCGCTCAACGACGCCGCCGACACGATAGCCGCGATCCGCCGCTATCACGACCGGCTCGCCGAACAGCGCGAAACGCTGGAATACGAGGTCGACGGCATGGTGGTCAAGGCCGATTCACGCGACGTGCGGGAAGCGCTGGGGGTGCGGGCGCGCAGTCCGCGCTGGGCCATCGCCTGGAAGTTCGCGCCGCGGCAGGAGGTGACCACCCTGGAAGACATCGTGGTGCAGGTGGGGCGCAGCGGCATCCTCACACCCGTGGCCCTGCTGGCGCCGGTGGACGTGGGCGGGGTGACGGTGAGCCGCGCCACCCTGCACAATGCTGATGAGATCAAGCGCAAGGATTTGCGGGTGGGGGACACGGTGAGGGTGATACGCGCCGGGGATGTCATTCCTGAAATCAGCGAGCGGCTCAGCCGCCCCGGCAAGAAGCAGGGCAAGCCTTTTGCCATGCCCGAACGCTGCCCGGCGTGCGGTGCCAAGGTGGTGCGCGAGGGCGCCTATTTCCGCTGCGAAGCCGGTTTATCCTGTCCTGCCCAACTGGTCGGTCGCATCCGGCACTTCGCGCAACGCGAGGCCATGAACATCGACGGCCTCGGCGAAAAGACCGCCGCCCAGCTGGTGTCGCGCGGCCTGATCGCCGACCTGGCCGACCTCTATACGCTGAAGCCGGCGGATGTGCAGACACTGGAGGGCTTCGGTAAAAAGTCGGCGCAACAGCTTTATGACGCCATCCAGAACGCGAAGACGCCGCGGCTGGATCGTTTCCTCCATGCGCTCGGCATTCCCCGGACGGGCCGCCGTACCGCGCGGCTGGTCGCTCGCGAACTTGGCAGTCTGGACGCGGTGCAGAAAGCATCGCGCAAGGCGCTGGCAGCGCTGCCGGGTATCGGCGACGAGACGGCTGCCGCCCTTCATCATTTTTTCCGGCAGGAGGAGAACCGCGATGTGCTGCAGCGGATGCGCAGGGCAGGCGTGAAGGTCGGGGAAATGGCGGGCCGGGAGGCGGGCAGGCAGCCGCTCAAAGGCAAGACCTTCGTGCTGAGCGGCCAATTGGCGCGTTTTACCCGGAATGAGGCCAAGGACAGGATCGAAACGCTCGGCGGCAGGGCGACGTCCAGTGTAAGTGGCGAAACCGATTATCTGGTACGGGGCGAAAGCCCCGGCAGCAAGCTCGATGAAGCTGAACAGCAAGCGGTCGAAATCCTGGATGAGCAGGCATTCCTGAAGCTAATCGGCGAGGCGTGACGCCTGCGGAACATGGGCGCGTCCCTCGTTTCAGCGGGCGAGCGGGCGTCACGACTCACTTGCTTCGGCGCGGGTCAGCCGTAGCTCGAGCGGCGCGTGTTTCTCGAACTTCAGCGCCGGAAAGGGATGCGGGTAGGGCCGGCAGGGCGAACCATAAAAATGACCTCCATGGATTGGGGCGTCATTGAGCTCCTTGCTTGATCGGGATCGTCAGCCCGCCGGCAGGGCCGCCACGATCGCTGTGCACTGCATTGCACAGCAGCGCATCATGGTGTCGGCATCACGCCAAATGAAAGCCGCGGGAGCAGGCACGATTAAACTAAAAATGCGAAACCAAACGCTGGGAGCACACACATGCCGGAAAAAATGGATCGAAGCCGCCTGAAGCGTTATCTGATGGTGCCCATCCGGGCGGGCCGCGACTGGGCCGACCTCCGCCTTACGACCCATGCCGCAGCGCTGGGTTTTTACGCGATCTTTGCGCTCGCGCCCATCCTTGTCATTGCGGTATCGATATCCGGGCTGGTTTATGGACAGGCTGCCGTCGAAGGACGCATCGTGGCCCAGATAGAGGATCTGCTGGGCCGCGAAGGGGCCAAGCTGGTCCAGCGTCTGATCGAGACCAGCTACCTGTCCGGCCAGGGCGGGATCGCGGCGTTGATGGGCGTCGCCGGCATGCTCATGGGCGCCACCGGATTGTTCGTGCAAATGAGCATGGCCTTCGAGCGCATCTTCAAAGCGAAACGCGAGTACGAGCATGCGCTGACGGTGCTGCTCATGGCCCGGTTGCGCGGCCTTGCTGTCGTGATCGGCGTGGGTTTCCTGCTTATCGTCTCGCTTCTGGCAAGTACGGTGATCGTTGCGGTGGGCGAGTTTCTCTCCCCGGGTCTTGGCCGCTGGCTGAATCTGGTCGGCGTGTTTCAGACCCTGCTCTCGCTGGGCTTCATGACGGCCCTGGTGGTCGTGCTCTATCGCCTGCTGGTTCCCGTTCGCCTGCCGCGCCGCATTCTGCTGACGGGCGCACTGGTAAGCGCGGCGCTGTTCGAGGTCGGAAAATGGGGCATCGGATTGTATTTGGGGCGGGGGGCGATTGCGAACACATACGGTGCGGCGGGTTCCCTCGCTGTGATCCTGATATGGGTGTATTACGTCTCCATGATCATGCTCTATGGCGCTGAAATCACCCGCCAGTTGCAGCGTCTGCATAAGCTTGACCTACGATCGGCCCGCCAGAAAGGGGCCTCCGACGACACGCTGCGCGAGCAGGAATCCTGAACGGTCGAAGCGAAGCGCACAAGACTCCGTGCCCGGTTTCGTCCGGCTGCCAATTTCCCGCAAGCCGTCTACAGTTGAATCACAGGCCCATCGAGCTGCCGGGACTTCTCCTGATGGCATGGATGACGCGCCTGTCATGCCGGGCATACGCCGGCGTGCCCTTTCAACGCATAGGAGTAAGTGAGATGAGCAATCCAGACAAATCCAAAGTGCAGGGCGAAGGAGATTACGCTTCGGCAAAAAAATTCGACGATGCGGAACACGCTTTTGTCGAATCGGGCAAGGTTGATGAGGCGGCAAAAGCGGCGGCCCCGCGCAACGCCGAGGAAGAGGCCGAGATGCGCAAGGCCGAAGCCGAGGGCCGTTCGCACGCCAAGGACACGGAAAAAGCCGGGGAAGGCGACGCGCCGTCCCCCGGTCGCCAACCGGGTGACAGCGACCCGGAAGACAAGACGCTGGGCAAACCGAAGCCGGACAAGCTGCCGGTCCCCGGACGCTGAACGGCGCCATCGAACCAGACCGTCTGACGAACCTGCCGGCCAGAGCGTTTGCCGGCAAGCGGCAAAAAAACGAACAGGAATGATTTGTTCATTCCCTTGTTTGACCGTGCGATTCGGACGCGACGCTCGGGCAGGTTGATCTCCCTCCGCACGCGTCGACGCGATACCCGCGTTCGGACACGCGCCGCATACGCAGGTGCTCGCCACAGGCATGAAGCAGGCGACTGCAAATCGCGCCGACGATTGACGAACCGCAATGAATATCGCGTGCGATCCCCCCACTATCCGGGAGAACCGATTCACGCTTGATTCGGCGTCCCATAAGGAGAACAGACATGCAGGCAACCTCGATTCCACTCCGTCATCACGTGGCCGGATGGATGCTGACAGCCGCGCTGACGATCATCACGCTGGCCGCGATTCCCCATGTATCGGCTGCACCGCCGCCGTTCTCCGATGTGGCCGATCCGGACATCATCAAACATGTCGAACGGGAAATCCGTTTCGATCCGGCGGTACCGTTCGACCCGCTCGATGTCAGCTCGGCCAAAGGCGTTGTCACGCTGACCGGAAGCGTCGATAACCTGCTGGCCAAGGAGCGTGCAACCCGGATTGCCCAGACCGTTCGCGGCGTGCGGTCCGTGGTCAACCGCATCAAGGTCGAGCCCGACAAGGAACGGTCCGTCGAAGATTTGCGCAAGGCCGTGAAGGACGCGCTGCTCTACGATACGGCCACGGAGTCATATGAGATTGACGTGGTTGCGGATGGAGCGGGGAACGTCACGCTGGGCGGCACCGTTGACTCCTGGCAGGAACGGGAACTGGCCGAAACCGTCACCAAGAGCGTAAGCGGCGTTACGGGTGTCGGCAACAATATCCAGGTCAAGCATCCCTCCGTGCGCCTCGACCCGGAAATCAGGAATGATATCGAGCGAAAACTGTTTTGGGATACGCTGGTGGACAACGGCCTGATCGTTGTTCGCGTCGATAACGGGAAAGTATTCCTGTCCGGTACGGTTGGCAGCGCGGCAGAAAAAGAACGGGCGGAATGGGATGCTTGGGTCAGCGGCGTGAAAACCGTGGACAGCAGCGACCTGAAGGTCGAAAAATGGGCACGGGACGAGGCGCTGCGCAAAAACAAATATGCCACGCGATCAGACCTGCAGATTCGCGAGGCGGTGCAGGATGCCTTGCTCGCTGATCCGCGGGTGAGTGCCTTCAAGCTAGAGATCAAGGCATCAAAAGGCTGGGTCACGCTGCAGGGCGTGGTCGACAACCTCGCGGCCAGGCAGGCCGCCGTGCGCGATGCGGAAAACACCGTGGGCGTTCTGGGCATAACCAATCTCATCAAGGTTCGTCCGCTCACCAAACTTGACGATGCCGAGATTGCCGCAAATATCCGCAACGCACTGGCGCGGAATCCCTATACGGAAGGCGACGAAATCATCGTGAGCGTCAGGAAGCGGGTCGCCCATCTGGATGGCGTTGTCGATTCCTATTTCGAAAAAGCCGAAGCGGAAAATGTGGCATTTCGCGCGGTCGGCGTGGCCAGGGTACGCAACAACCTCAAGGTCCTGCATCCCGAAATGATCGTTGAGGACCCCTATGTATATTCGTGGTCCATAGCCGAATATCCCTGGTATGAGGGGGTCGTCTCAATCCGGAAAAAAACCGACAGCCGGATTCGCGAGGACATCAAGGACGAAATGATGTGGAGTCCTTTTGTCGACGCAGACCAGGTCACCGTTTCGGTGCTCGACGGCGTTGCCATCCTGTCCGGGACGGTGGATTCGTGGGGCGAATTTCGCGCCGCCCAGGAAAATGCCTTCGAGGGTGGCGCGATCAGCGTCGTCAATAAGCTCAAGGTGGAATAAACCGGCGGGACAGATTGCGGACGGGCAGCCTGCCCGTCCGCAACGGCTATTGACGGAGGGGTAATCAATGCGGAGAACCATGGGCGAAGCACCGCGCGACCGAGGCCGTGATGTGCGCGCCGATGATGGGTGGCGCGCGCACCGCAAGCTGGTGGATCGCTCATGAGCGCCCCGGCTGACATCTCAACGGTCTGGGAGGCGCTGGCCCGCGACGGTGGCCGAATCGTCTATCTGGTGCTGGACGGCGCCGGCGGCCTGCGCGACGGTGCGTCCGGGAAGACCGCGCTCGAAATGGCCCGCACGCCGAATTTCGACCGGGTCGTACGCGATTCGGCATGCGGCCTGCTGGAACTGGTCGGACCCGGCATCATGCCGGGCAGCGGGCCCGGCCATCTGGCGCTGTTCGGCTACGATCCGCTGCGCTTTCGTCTGGGGCGGGGCGTGCTGTCCGCGCTCGGCATCGACTTCGACCTGCGCGAAGGCGACGTGGCTGCGCGCATCAACTTTGCCAGCGTCGATAGCGAGAGCCGCGTCACCGATCGACGCGCCGGCCGCATTTCCAGCGAAACCAATCGCCGCCTGTGCGACCGGCTGCGAAATGCCGTCCAGCTGGATTTCGACGGCGAGTGGTTTCTGGAGACCGTCGCCGAACATCGTGCCGTGCTGGTGTTGCGCGGCCCCAACCTGGGCGGCGAAGTCCGGGATACGGATCCGCAAACCACCGGCGTGCCGCCCCTTGAGCCGGAAGCGCAGACCGACGCGGCGCAGCCGACGGCGGAACTGGTGCGCGCCTTCATCGGGCAGGCGCGCGATGCGCTTGCCGATGAGGCGAGCGCCAACGCCATTCTGCTGCGCGGATTCCAGCGCCATGCCCCAATACCGTCCCTGCAGGCGCGCTTCGGCCTGAAGGGCCTGTGCATCGCGCAATACCCCATGTATCGCGGCCTGAGCCGGCTGCTCGGGCTGGACGTGGTGGCGCCCCCGGAAAGCCTCGACGCCGCCTTCGGCCTGCTCGCGGACAATTTCGGTGACGCTCACGATTTTTATTTCCTGCACGTGAAGGGAACCGACAAGCACGGCGAGGACGGCGACTTCCACGGCAAGGTGGCCGTCATCGAGGCGGTGGACCGGCTGCTGCCCGGCCTGCTCGACCTGCAACCCGACGTGCTGGTGGTGACGGCGGACCATTCGACCCCTGCAGTCATGGCCGCCCACAGTTGGCATCCCGTGCCGGTGATGATCCGCGCTGCCGGCGCGCGCGCGGATGGCATCGGCCATTTCGATGAATACGCCTGCCGCGGCGGCCTCGGGCAGCGCCCGGGTTTGCACCTCATGGGGCTGGCCCTGGCCCATGCCGGCCGCCTGAACAAGTTCGGCGCCTGAATGGACGGGCCGTACGCGCCGTCGTGAGCGGTGCCGCCTGCGCCATGCAGGGCGACACGCTCACCAAATCGGCTGACGGCTTTGCCCTCTGATTTTCCCTTTGAATGGCGCGTGCAGACATTCCCCGGGATCATCGGGCGGGATGTGCTTAACCGGCGTTCCCCGGCCTTGACGCCAATGATCGTCTGGATTTCTTCTGCCCCCAGCATTTCTTTCTCGAGCAGGGCTTCGGCCAGGGCATCCAGTTGCGGACGATGCGCCTCCAGCAAGTGTTCGATTTGCAACTCGATATCCTTGACCAGCGTGCGGATCTCCTCGTCGATGATCTGCGCGGTATGTTCGCTGAAATCCCGTGGCTGGGGCATTTCCCGCCCCAGGAAGACGTGCGCCTCGCCGCGCCGGTACGCGACCGGACCGAGCCTGTCGCTCATTCCCCAAAGCCCCACCATGTGGCCGGCCAGACGGGTCGCCTGCTTGAGGTCATCACCGGCCCCGGAGCTGAATTCGCCGAACACCACCTTTTCGGATACCCGTCTTCCCAGCATCACGCCGATGCGATCGCGCAGGTAGCCGAACCGCAGATTGTGCCTTTCCTCTTCGGGGATCTGTTCGGTGGCGCCCAGGGCACGGCCATGGGGAATGACAGTTTCGTGGAGGGCATTCAAATCCGCCGTTTTCTTGCCGGTTTTGACAATCCGGCCGTCAGTACCCGGCGCATGGCATCCTCGATCGAGAGGTCCAGCGCTTCCACTTTCGACCGTGGCAGATACAGGGTGTAGCCGCCGATCTGGTAGCTCATGGGCAAATAGACGGCCACGATGTCATCGGGCAGGGTGATCCCCGGCATGTCCCCGATATGTTCCTCGGTGATAAAGCCGAGCATGCGGGTATCCGCCACCGAGACCAGGACGACCTGCCTGAGATCGCGGCGCTGCTGGGTGGTGGAAAAGTAGTCCATGAAATCGCGCAGCGTGCCGTAGACCGATTTGACCAGCGGTATCCGTTCCAGGATGGCCTCGCCGACATGGATCAGACGACGGACGACCCAGGCATTGACTGCAAGACCGATGAAATAAAGCAGCATCAGCCCCGCCGCCAGTCCCATTCCGGGCAGGTACAAGGAGCCCGGCACCACGGCAGCCACGACGGGATGCAGTATTTCCTCAATAGTGATGGCGAGCCAGTAGACCAGGTACAGGGTCAGGCTGACCGGCAGTACCGCGGCCAGTCCTTTCAGCAAGACGTTCCCTACATTGCGCATTGAATCCTCCTGTCCTGACCGCCTTTTGGATGCGTGCGTTCGGGCGTTCATTCGCCCTCTCGCGGATGTCTGAAAGCGGCAGTCCGGAAACCCGGCGCTTGCAGCACGGAAGCCGGGCTCACGGGCGTTCGCTCAATTGAACTGCCTGCATGCTTCTCACGCCTGGTCCGTCGACCCGGATCGATTCGTTCCCGTGCCCGTAGCGCATCCTGTCTGAATGCGCAGGCCGTTCTTCCAATGTAGAACAGCAGCCATCCGGAGCAGGCCCGCGTTCATTGGATAGAAGTCATGCCGAATGAGGCCGCGCAATGCCTCAAGGCGATATGCCGCTGAAGACCCTGCGGTGGAGTGGCTACACTGAAATCAGGTCGCCGAAGCCGCCGGGGTCGACAGCCGTTGCCCGCCATTGCGGTTTTTTAATATTGCAGCGGCAGGCAGCTGTTCGAATCGGCCTGATGAACCACTATCCCAAGAGGACATGAGCATGCGCATCAAGCTGTTGGAGATCGAAGGCTGGGAGCGGGAAGTCTTCGGCCCCCTGCACGACGGGCATGAAGTGGTTTATCTGGAGCAGGCGCTGTCTGCGGACAACGTCTCCGAACTAAAGGATGCCGAGGTCTTTGCCGACGGCAAGCCGCGCAATACGGTCGCTGGATAACGCCATGGCGCAAAGGTCCTGATCATGACAGACGCGCATCGGCAATCGGCGGATGAAGCCATCAAGCAGCAGGAGAGTTCGGCTGAGACCGGCCTGACCCGCGAGGAGGTCGACCGCCGGCGCGCGCATTACGGCCCGAACCGGCTGCAGGAAATGGCCGCACGGTCGACCTGGCGCATCCTGATCGATCAGCTCAAGAGCATCGTAATCCTGCTGCTGCTCAGCGCCTCCGTCGCCGCAGCCGTGTTCGGCCGCTTCCTGGAAGCGATCGCCATTGGCGCGGCGGTACTGGTCAATACCGTCATCGGCTTTGGCATGGAGTGGCGCGCCACCCGCGCCATGGAAGCGCTGCAGCGCATGGGCAAAGTCACCGCGCGGGTATTGCGCGACAGCCAGGCCAGTGAGATCGAGGCCGACGCGCTGGTGCCCGGCGACATCGTATTGCTGGAAGCGGGCGATGTGATCGCCGCCGATCTCAGATTGATCGAGGCCAATGACCTGCAATGCGACGAATCGGCACTGACCGGCGAATCGGTAGCGGTCGACAAGCGCACCGAGGCGCTGGACGAGTCCGATATGCCGCTGGGCGAACGCAGCAACATGGCCTACAAGGGCACCGCCGTCACCCAGGGTTCCGGCAGCGGCATTGTGATGGCCACCGGCATGGACACCGAGCTGGGGCACATTTCACGGATGGTGGAGCAAGCAGGGGGCGAGGTCACGCCACTCGAAAAACGCCTCGACGCCCTGGGCCGCCGGCTGGTCTGGCTGACGCTGGCCGTCGCGGCGATAGTCGCTGCCGCCGGCCTGGTCGCTGGGAAAAATATGCTGGTCATGCTGGAAACGTCTCTCGCCCTGGCCATCGCCGCAGTGCCCGAAGGCCTGCCCATCGTCGCCACCCTGGCGCTGGCCCGGGGAATGCGCCGCATGGCGCGGCGCAACGCGGTGGTCAAACGGCTCTCCGCGGTGGAAACGCTTGGCGCGGCCAGTCTCATCTTCACCGACAAGACAGGCACGCTGACGGAAAACCGGATGACCCTGTCCCGCCTGGCCCTGGCGCACGGAACACTGGAGGCGGACGGCGACGACAAGGCCGCCTTCACGCTGGACGGCCAGCCGGCGACGCCCGACGAGGATCCGGCCCTGCAGGCCGCGCTCGAAGTTTCCGCCCTGTGCAACAACGCCAGCCTGGAGGCGGACAACGCAGTCGGCGACCCCACCGAGGTCGCCCTGCTGAAGGCGGCAACCCGGGCGGACGTCCGGCGCGCGGACCTGCTGGAAACCTGGCCGGAGGCACGCGAAGTGAGCTTCGATCCGGACGTGAAGATGATGGCCACCTTTCACGAGCATGAAGGCGGCTATCGGGTGGCGGTCAAGGGTGCCCCGGAAGCGGTCCTCGAACACTGCAGCCAGGTGCTGACCGGGGATGGCGAGACGACGCTGGACGACGACGCCCGCCAGCAGTGGCGGGAACGCAGCGACGCGTTGGCTTCGGATGGGCTGCGCATGCTTGCCCTGGCGCAGAAAACGGTCGATGACAAGCAGGCCGATCCTTACGGCGAGCTCATCCTGCTGGGCCTGGCCGGGCTCTACGATCCACCGCGCGAGGGCATCAAGGAGACCATCGCCGCCTGTCAGGATGCGGGAATCCGGGTGGTGATGGGCACCGGCGACCATGCCGCCACCGCAGGCGCCATCGCCCGCGAGATCGGGCTCGCGGACGACCAGGAAACGCCCGTGGAAGCCAATCAGCTCAAGGAACTGGACACGCTGGACGAGGGCGAGCGCCAGAGCTTGCTGGAACACAATGTGTTCGCCCGCATCAGTCCGGAGATGAAGCTCAAGCTCATTGGCCTTTACCAGGAAGCGGGCTGGGTGGTGGGGATGACCGGCGACGGCGTCAACGATGCCCCCGCGCTGAAGAAGGCGGACATCGGCATCGCCATGGGCAAGCGCGGAACCGAGGTGGCGCGCGAGGCCGCCGACATGGTGCTGAAGGACGATTCCTTTGCCACCATCGTCGCGGCCATCGAGCACGGGCGCACCATCTTCCGGAACATCCGCCGTTTCATCATCTATCTGCTGTCGGGCAATCTCGGCGAAATCATCGCTATCACCGCTGCCGCCCTGGTTGCCGCCCCCTTGCCGATGCTGCCGCTGCAGATTCTCTACATCAATTTCGTCTGCGACGTCATGCCGGCGCTCGCCCTGGGCCTGAGCCCGGGCCAGCACGATGTGATGCGACGGCCGCCGCGCGATCCCGACGAGCCCATCCTCGGACGTCGCCACTGGATCTCCATTTTTGGCTATGGCGCGATCATCGCGGCAACCGTGCTGGGCGCCTTCGCCACGGCCCTGCTTGTGTTCGGCATGACGCAGGAGCGGGCGGTCACCGTCAGCTTTCTCACCTTCGGTTTCGCCCGGCTGTGGCACATCTTCAACATGCGCGACCCGAATTCCGCCCTGCTGAAGAACGAGATTACCGGCACCCCCCTGGTCTGGATCGCCATCCTGGTCGGCATCGGTCTGCTGCTGGCGGCCGTGTACACGCCATTCCTTGCCGAGGTGCTGTCGGTGCAGACACTTGGCGGCGAAGGCTGGGTGCTATGCCTGGCGTTCTCGTTTGTGCCGCTGTTGGTTGTTCAGGCCATGAAGCTGGGCGGGATCGGCTGGGAAAAATCCTCTCGCGAAAAGAAACAACAAAAACCTGATCAGGATTGAGGTATTTCAATGTTCCGGATCATGCCGGCGTCTGGCATGGCCCTCCGTATCAGGCTTGCAACGGTGCGAGCCGCGGCCTCAGCAAGCAGGAGGCAGACATGACCAATGTGGTCCAGAAGGCCGTCATGACAACGATTCATGCCTAAACCTCGAGCCAGGGGATCGTCGATACCCCGAACAAGCGCATGGAGCGCGGACGGGCCGGGGCGGTGAGCATCGTTCCCACTTCGACCGGGGCGGCTTCCGCGACCATCGAGGTGTTGCCGCAATACGGCGGGCGCTTCGACGGACTGGCCATACGCGTCCCGGTGCCTACCGGTTCCCTTGTGGATATGACGCTGCTCGCCAAGCGTCCCACTTCAGTGGAGGAAATCAACGGTATTTTCCGTGAGGAGTCCCAGACATCCCGCTATCTGGGTGTCTTGGGGGTAACGGAAGACCCGATCGTCTCGGCCGACATCATCAAGGATCCACGCGCCTCCATTGTGGACCTGGTGCATACACGGGTGGTGGATGGCGATCTGGTCAAAATCCTCAGCTGGTACGACAACGAATGGGGCTATGCCAGCCAGATGGTGAAGCAGGCGCGAGTGCTGAGCGAATAGGCCCGCAGGAGGGTCGGCATATTGATGTATCTCAATGACCGGACTGCTTCGGGTCAACATAATCGGCTCACGGGGGCACATTCTTGCCCGGGTCAAACATCACGAGGGACTTGATCATGCAAATCAAACGTTACTCTTGCGGGAGCGCAATGACGCGATGGGGGAGTGTGCTCGCCCTCACTCTGGCCGTTCTGATAACCATCCCTGAAAGTCGTGCCCAGCAACCGATCGCCGATCCGGATGTAAGCGCGCATGTCGAACGGGAAATTCTGTTCGATCCCGCAGTGCCTCACGATCTGATCGATGTGGCTACCGCTAATGGCGTCGTCACCCTCACCGGGACGGTGGATAACCTTCTGGCCAAGGAGCGGGCGACCCACATCGCCCAGACCGTTCGTGGCGTGCGTTCTGTGGTTAACCGAATCAAGGTCGATCCTGACGTGTACCGCCCGGTCAATGATCTGCAAAAAGGGGTGAAGGATGCATTGTTGTTTGACCCCGCCACGGATGCCTACGAGCTTACCGTGAAGACAAACGACAAAGGAATTGTCACCCTTGGCGGAACGGTTGAATCCTGGGCGGAACGGGATCTGGCCGAAACTGTTGCCAAGAGCGTCCGCGGCGTCGCTGGCGTTAACAACAACATCCTGGTGACTTTTCCTGTCGAGCGTCCGGATACGGAAATCAAGAGCGAAGTTGTCAGGAAACTGCACTGGGATACGCTCGTGGATGATGCTCTGATCAATGTGCGCGTCGCGGGCCAAACCGTGATCTTGTCCGGCACCGTCGGCAGTGCTGCAGAGAAAGACCGTGCAGAGTGGAATGCCTGGGTCAACGGGGTAAAAACCGTAGAGAGTTCCGACCTGAAGGTCGAAAGATGGGCGCGGGACGACGATCTGCGCAAGGGCAAGTACGTCAAGCGCTCGGACCCGGAGATTCGAAATGCGGTTCAGGAAGCATTGCGCCGCGATCCCCGCGTCAAGGAGTTCAAGCTCGATGTCGCGGTGAACGAGGGGTATGTCACCCTGCAAGGTGTGGTCGACAACCTCGAGGCCAAGAATGCAGCCGTGCGTGATGCCAGGAATACGGTCGGTGTCACCATGGTTGAGAGCCTGATCAAGGTGCGGCCGGTTGCCAAGCTCACTGATGCGGAAGTCGCGAAGAATGTCCGTGATGCGCTGGCGCGGAATGTTTACACCGAGAGCTATGAGATCGGTGTGAACGTCAGGAATCAGATTGTCAGACTCGAAGGTGCGGTAGATTCTTATTTCGAGAAGGCCGAGGCCGAGAATGTCGCGTTCCGCACGCTGGGGGTGAAACAGGTGCGTAACAACCTGGATGTTCAATTCCCGCACCTGATCGTGGACGATCCCTACGTGTATTCCTGGTCCATCTATGACTATCCATGGTTTGATCGCGACACGGTGATTCTGAAGCAGAAGAGCGATTGGCAGATTACCGAAGACATCCGTGACGAGTTGTTCTGGAGTCCCTTCGTCGATAGCGATGAGGTTACGGTTTCCGTCCTTGACGGCGTCGCTATCCTGAGCGGAACGCTGGATAGCTGGGGTGAATATCGCGCTGCTCAGGAAAATGCCTTCGAGGGCGGTGCCATCACCGTCATCAACAAGCTCGATGTGAAGCCTGATTGAGCGCGTCGCTCAAAAGGGCTGGCATCGAAAGTCGATGCCAGCCCTTTGGGCGGAACTGATCCAGGCGGCGGAGCGCATCCCTTATCTGGTAGCGTTGAAAACCTGTCTGTTCCGGGATGGCGGGTCGCCATCCGCCGCCACCATGTCATGTGGAAGTACAGGGGGGTCACGGAGGCCACGTTCACGCTCCACAAGATCGCAGCGGTCTGGTTCTGCAAGGAACGATCAGTGGGAGGGTCCCAGTGAGGGTTGCGAAATCCCGGAAAGGGCTTCTGCGCTCAGCTTCGTGCTTTCCACATGGCGCGCCAGATCGCCCAAAGACAGCAAGCCTACGAGCTGGCCGTCGCGGTCTTGAACGATCAGGCGACGCACCTGATGGTCTTCCATGAGTTGTACGGCCAATTCCAGGTCGTCTTCGTCCATGCAACTGAATATTTCGTCGCTCATGACTTCGCTGACCGGAGTGGCTTCAGGATCGGCGCCATAGGCTGTTCCGCGTACGGTGATGTCGCGGTCGGTCACGGTGCCGACAATCTGGCCATCAGCCTTTACAGGCAGCATGCCCACGTCAAGTTCCAGCATCTGCAGCGCGGCGGCGTGGATGCTGGCGCTCTGGTCGATGATATGGATCGAGCTGCTCATGATTTCGCGTACTTGCATGATGTATTTCTCCTTCGCTTGTGGATATGCCGCAGCAGCCGACTGGCTGATGCGGTAGAAGGTGGATCACAACATGATTTCACCGGACCCGCATTGAGGAATCGCAACGCTATAAAGCGTCATCGCCGCCAATATGAAAAACACATTCGGGCACACGCTACGCGGCGGCATGAGCTGCAGGGCGCATCCTTCTGGATCGCCGGAAAAATACGACAAATGAAGCGGGCAGACATGAGCTATGACTGAAGACAGTGCATGTGCCGTGGAATAGCGCGAAGACTTCGCCATGAAGTGCGGAAGCCAGGGTAGAGGGCAGGGGATCCCGAACAGGAGAGGGCCGACGGGCATGATGAACCGCGTAAGCACCCGCCGCCATGACTGGCCTTACCGGACCAAAGCTCCGCCTGTGGAAGGGCGCCGGGCCGAGATGGGCAAGCGCGGCAAAGTGGAACGGCGTGCCGTCACGCGCCACCTTGGCAATGATCGATGCGGCAGGCGCGATACGGTGATGGATGTCCACGCGCTTCTGCACGCGCTGGTTGGCGGACGGCAGCAGAAAGGAGGGCGGCTTGAATCCGCCAGACTCGCGCGATGACGATAAGTCTTCGCGGCTTGATGTCCTGATCGATGAGCTCGGGCTTCGCGGCAAGCAGACTGCGGTTCAGGCCTGGACCGCCACGGAGCCGGACATCTGGTCATATCGCAGATTGGGCGAGCAGGTGCTGGCGCTCGCCCGCGGACTGCATCAACGTATCGAGCCGGGAGAGGCGGTGGCGCTGATCGGCGCCGACCGGCCGCAATGGATCGTGGCCGCACTGGCCATACTGCGTGCCGGTGCCGTCGCCACGCCGCTCGACGCACAGCTTGCCGGCGACACCCTGAAGCACGTGCTCGAGGACAGCGGCGCGCGCTGGGTATTCACGACGTCAGCCCTGCGGGATCGCGTGCACGAGGCCTCGGCCGGCGCGCAAATCGTGCTGCTCGACGCCGACGACGAGGATGCGGACAGCTGGCACGCACTGGCCGACGGCGACGTCCCGCTGCCGGCCAACCGGGCCCGGGATCCCGCCGCACTGTTCTATACCTCCGGCACGACCGGCCCGCCCAAGGGCGTGCCGCTGAGCCACCGCAACCTCGAGGTGCAACTGGACATCCTGGCCGAGGCTGGCATCACGCAGGAGGGCGACCGCGTCCTGCTGCCGCTGCCGCTGCATCATGTCTATCCCTTCGTGATCGGCATGCTGGGGCCGATCCGGCTGGGCCTGACACTGATCATCCCCCACGCCCTGACCGGCAAGCAGATCGCCCGCGCTATCCGCGAGGGCGAGGCGAGCGTCATCATCGGCGTGCCGCGCCTCTACGCGGCGCTGCTGGAGGGAATTGCCGCCCAGGCCCGGCATGCCGGACGCATGTCCGGCGCACTGTTCAGGGCCATGCTGGGGCTGAGCCGCATCGCCCGCCGGCGCTTCGGCCTGCAGCTGGGGAAGCGGTTGCTGCGTCCGCTGCATCACCGGATGGGCAAGCAGCTGAGGGTGCTTGCCTGCGGCGGCGCCGCACTGGACCCGGAGCTGGCCTGGAATCTGGAGGCCCTGGGCTGGAAGGTGGCGGTGGGCTATGGCCTGACCGAGACCGCCCCGCTGGTGACCATCGACCCGCCGGGCCAGCAGCGGCCCGGCACCGTCGGCCTGCCGGTGCCGGGGATCGAGTTGCGCATTGACCGGTCAGCCGCGCGGGGGGAGGGCGGGCATCCCGATGAAGGCGAGATCCTGGTTCGCGGGTCCAATGTGTTTGCCGGCTACCGCAACCGGCCGGAGGCGACCCGCGAGGCGTTTGCCGGGGACGGCTGGTTTCGTACCGGCGACCTTGGCTGGCTGGACGACGACGGCTACCTGCATGTCAGTGGACGGGTCTCCACGCTGATCGTCACTCCGGGGGAGAGAACATCCAGCCCGATGATTTGGAGGGCCGCTATGCCGACCACGAGGCCATCGGGGAAATCGGCATCCTGCAGCACCAGGGCCGTCTGGCTGCGCTCATCGTGCCGGCCGGCGGTGTCGGCGAAGGTGCGGAACAGCGTGTCCGCAATGCGATCGGCGAGATCGCCGGCAAGATGCCGTCCTACCAGCGCCCCGATGACCTGGCACTGACCCGCAGCCCGCTGCCGCGCACCCGTCTCGGCAAGATCAAGCGGCATGAACTCGAACAGCGATTCATGCAGGCACGCAGCGAGGAGGGCGAGACGCAGTCGGAGACCCCGCTCGCGCTCGAGGAGATGTCGGTCGAGGACCGCACTCTGGTCGAGCAGCCGGTAGCGGGTCAGGCCTGGGAATGGCTTGCGAAGCACTATCCGAAGCAGGGGCTTTCTCCCGACAGCCACATGCAGATGGAACTGGGGGTCGATTCCATGGCATGGCTCGGCCTGAGCCTGGAGCTCGGCCAGCTCACCGGGGTGGAACTCGACGACGCCGCCATCGGCCGCATCGACACCGTGCGCGACCTGTTGCGGGAACTGGTGGATGCTGCCGCAGGCGGCGAGGAAATGGCCGATCCCGTCGACGAGCCCGAGCGAATCCTCGATCCGGTGCATCTTCGCTGGCTGCGGCCACGCGGACCCGTGATCCTCGCGGTGGCCCGCGCGATGCATGCCGTCAACCGGGCGACGATGCGCGGGCTGTTCCGGCTGCAGGTCCAGGACGGGCAGCACGTGCCCGGCAGCGGTCCGGTGGTGCTGGTCAGCAATCACGCCAGCTATCTCGATCCTTTTGCGGTGGCCGCCGCCCTGTCGCCCGACCGGCTGCACATTCTGTATTGGGGCGGCCTGGCAGGCGTTGCCTTCACCAATCCGCTGACCCGCTTCGGCAGCCGTGCCGCCCAGGTCATTCCCATCGACCCGCAGCATGGCGCACGCAGCAGCCTGGCGCTGGCCGCCGCCGTACTCGCGCGCGAGCGCGGCCTGATCTGGTTTCCCGAAGGCAGACGTTCCGAAAGCGGCGAACTGCAGCCGTTCCGGCCCGGCATCGGCAGGCTGCTGGAACGCTATCCTGTGCCGGTGGTGCTGGTCGCCATTCACGGCAGTTACGAGGCGCTTCCGCCCGGCCATCATATTCCGCGTCTGCGGCCGTTGACGCTGCGTTTCGGCGAAGCGATCGATCCGCGCCACCTCGCCAAAGCGGGGCAGGGCGACAGCGCACAGGAACGCATCGTCGATGCACTGGAAGCGCGTATGAAGCAGCTGCTGGAACACCCGGCGCCGGACGGGTCCTGAACCCAAACCGTCCGTCGGATCGCGCCCGGCCGGGAATAGAGGCGTGAGCGGGCGGCCGTCGCCGACGGATCACTTGTGCGTGCGTACCGTTTGTTGGGCGGGTACTGCGCTATCGCATCGGCTGCGTCCCGGGATCGCCGTGCCGGGACGCACCATAGCCCGGCCATATCCAGACTATGTTTACTAGCATGAAGGTATTGCTTTCGTTCGCGCCTCGCCGGCCGTTTCACCATGAGGATGGCCGGATACGGATCGGCGCTTCCGGCCCGATGCGGAGGCCTATCAGGCCGACGAAGCCCAGTGAAATGAGATCAGCAAAATGAGCCCGGCGAAATGAGAGGAGCGATCAGATGGATTACGAAGTCACGCTGTTGATGAGCACGTTTGTCACCCACGACGTAAAACGATTCGTCGTCAGCCGGCCGGACGGGTTCATCTTCACCCCCGGCGAAGGCGTGGAGCTTGCCATCGATGCGCCGGACTGGCGCGACGAAGGACATCCCTTCACGCCGACCTCGCTGACCGATGATCGTGTCATCGAGTTCACCATCAAGGGCTATCCGCAACATGAAGGCATGACCCGCGAACTGCATGGGCTGAAGCCGGGTGCCCGGCTCCACATGTCGAAACCGTTCGGCACGATCCACCATCGGGGCCCGGGGACTTTTATTGCCGGCGGTGCGGGAATCACCCCCTTTATCACGATCCTGCGGGATCTGGCGCGGAAGGGGGAGCTGGACGGTCATGGCTTGATCTTTTCCAACAAGACGCCCGCGGACATCATCTACGAGAAGGAGCTTCGCCACTATCTGGGCGAACGCTGCCATTTCATCTGCACCAAGGAAGAAGCGCACGGCTACGAACATCGGCGCATCGACGCGGCCTACCTGCGCGAAACCCTCGATGATTTCGGGCAGAACTTCTACCTGTGCGGCCCGCCGGGGTTCATGGATGCGGTCACCGAATCACTCAAGGAACAGGGCGCGGATCCGCAGGCGCTGGTGTTCGAGGAATGAGCCGCAAGCCGCATTTTTCGCAGTGCCCGACTGTATTTGCCACCGCGCACAAGCGCGCCGGGAATGCCCAGGCATTCGGCGGCTCCGGTTTTCGTGCCGTCCCCCGGCGTGGCCGGTCGCTCCACCGTAATCACGGCATGAGGAAAAATTCACCGCAGCCATTCTGGAGGAGAAACGACGATGCCTTATGAACGCAATGAAGATCTGCCCGAGTCCGTCAGCGACAATTTGCCCCAGGGCGCACAGAGCATCTACCGCGAGGCTTTCAACGGCGCCTGGGAACAGTATGCCGATCCCGACAAGCGTCGTGACGACGCCAGCCGGGAGGAAACGGCGCATCGTGTGGCCTGGGCAGCGGTGAAAAAATCCTACGAAAAAAAAGACGACCGCTGGGTGAAAAAGGATTAAGCAATCCTCGCCCCGGCGGTATTGCGACTGGAATCAGGATCATGACGGCGCGAGCGCCTGGCGCTTCTTCTGCAGCGCCGCCAGGGCGGCATCATAGGAATCCGCAAATTTCTTCACGCCTTCCACTTCGAGTTCCCGGGCAATGGTTTCGATATCCACGCCCAGTTCGCGAAGCGTGTCCATCTGGTACGCGACGACATCCAGTTCGTCTTCCAGCGAGTCGCGAACCGAGCCGTGGTAGATGAAAGCGTCCAGTGTTTTTTGCGGGACCGTGATGATCGTTTCAGGACCGATCAGGTTGTCGGGATAAAGCACATCCGAATAGGCAGGATTCTTGGAACTGGTGGATGCCCAGAGCAGGCGCTGCGGGCGCTGGCTGCCCGGACGCTGACGAAGCGGCGCCTGCACGACTGTCTTGTAGCGCTGATAGGCGAGCCGGGCCTGGTCGATGGCGATATGGCCACGCAACGCCAGCGCCTCGGGCTTGCCGATGGTTTCCAGGATGTCGTCCACTTTGCTGTCGATGCGGCTCAGGAAAAAAGAGGCCACTGAAGCAATGGTTTCAGGCGTCGCACATCGCTCCAGACCGCGCAGATAGCCTTCTGCGACCGCTGCATAGCGCTCCACCGAAAACAGCAGGGTGACGTTGACATTGATCCCCTCGGAGATGAGTTCCTCCATCGCCGGCACCCCCTCTAGCGTACCGGGCACCTTGACCATCAGATTGGGGCGCTTCACCTTTTCCCAAAGCCACCTGCCTTCGGTCAGGGTGGACTCGGTATCGTTGGCCAGGTGGGGCGAGACTTCCAGGCTCACGTAGCCATCCAGGCCATTGCTTTGCTCATAGATCGGGAAAAGCTGATCCGCTGCCATTTGAATGTCGCGAACAATCAGCCATTCGTAGATGGCTTCCACTTTAATGTCGGGATTGGTCTGCACCAGGTCGCGGATCGCCTCATCGTAGGCATCGCTCGCTTCCATGGCCTCCTTGAACAGGGTGGGATTGCTGGTCACCCCGGTGACACCCAGGCGAATAATCTGCTGCAGCCCGTCGCCGATCAACAGCCGGCGGTCGATATTGTCCATCCAGAGCGACTGCCCCTTTTGATTGAGTGCATCAATGCTTGCCATTGTGGACGCTTCCTCTATTCGAGTGCCGGGCAGGGCCGGCGATTGCACAGTCCTTCCCTGATCAATATAGAACACCCCGGAAGCTTGCCCGGTCCGGACACCGCATACCCGGGCCGCATCCCCGAGCGCAGGCAAGGCCTGCATTCCGCAAGGCCTCCTTCCAGTAGCGCAGGTCTAAGCTGGACTGAGGGTTCTTCAATCAACCGTTACGGAATCCCCCCCAAGAAAATGCGAGTCAGAACCGACCGGTGAACGAGGTTTCAAACATGAATTACATCCTTCAATACTGGGGGCCGGCGATGGTTTCCGGCCTGCTATTTGCGGCCGCCATCCTGATTGGCCTGATCGTTCACTTCATTTCTTTTCAGGCATTGAGAAGGATCGCAAGGCGAACCGCGACGATGCTGGACAGTTCGCTCTACAGGCATGGCCGTGCGCCGTTGCGGATACTCATGCCGCTGATCGCCTTGCGGATATCGGTGCCGATGCATACCGCCCTCATATCGGAAGATGCCTTGTTCTACCTGGGCAAAACGCTCAGCACGTTCCTGATCATCTCGGCTGCATGGTTGCTGATTCGGTTGACGAACGTGTTCGAGGATTTCATCCTCGACCGATACAAGGTCGACATCAGCGACAACCTGTCGGCGCGCAAAGTCCTTACCCAGATGGATATCGTCAGAAAGATCCTGATATTCGTCATTATTCTCGTCACCCTGGCCATGGTGCTGATGAGTTTCGACAGTTTTCGCCAGATCGGCACGAGCCTGCTCGCGTCGGCCGGCGTGGCCGGACTGGTTATCGGTTTTGCCGCACAGCAAACGATCGCCAACATGCTCGCCGGATTTCAGATTGCAATGACACAGCCAATTCGAATCGACGATGTCCTGATTGTTGAAAACGAATGGGGACGGGTCGAGGAGATCACCCTGACATACGTCGTCGTCGCAATATGGGATTTGAGGCGGCTGATATTGCCGATCAGCTACTTCATCGAAAAGCCCTTTCAAAACTGGACCCGCGTTTCCGCCGATATCCTCGGAACGGTTTTCCTGTATGTCGACTACAGCGTTCCGATCGACCGTGTCCGGCAACAGCTCGGCAAGATCGTCGAGGCCTCCGAATATTACGATGGCAAGGTATGGCGGCTGCATACGACCCAGGCGAAAGAACACACGGTTGAATTGCGCGCCCTGATGAGCGCCCGCAATTCGAGCGACGCATGGGAATTGCGCTGCGAAGTGCGCGAAAAACTCATCGAATTCATGCAGGCGAATTACCCGGAATGCCTGCCGCGATTCCGCGCAGAAATATGGGGGCAGGGTGCCGCGCAGTCGGAGCAGGGCAGGCCGGTCGAGTAAGTTTTTAGATCGGATGGACATCCGGATCGGAGGCGGTTGGCTGGATTCTGCGGGAGCAATGGCCATGTCATTCGAACCCCTTGCCGCGCTACTCGATGACATCGTCGAGCGGCCTTCTCGGTGCGGGGGATTCCTTCGACGGCGTAGTCGGGCGGAGGAGAATCTGCGGAAACGGGGGGCGAGCACGTTCTGGAATTTGGGCCGCTTTTCGGCCAGAGCCGCCGTTGGCGTACCGCGCCACCTAGGTCAGCTATGCACCGCACACCGGCCATTGGATAGAAATGCCGCTAAGTGGCCGCTTTCAACTCCGCGAATGCGTGCTCACGACCCAATGCTGCCGGTCGATCCCTCTAAGGTTCAAAGTCAGTTATCTAAGTGGAGCGCAGGTCGGCCGGAACCGCCTTTGGAATACTGCACTAGGGAAGCACTAAATAGATCATTTTTTGTCATTGCTTCGCTGCGCTCGCAACGACATTTTTTGAATTAATCAGCGTCTTCTTGGGGTGCATGGCTGCCGCACGGGCGATGCCGGTCTAAAGTGAACTGGCAGTGCGTTTTCTGCTTACGTACGCCATCGCACATACAAGCTGCGGTGTGCAAGGGACACTCCACCCTGATCGAAAGCTCACAACCTGGGTATCTCATGGAATCCGGGCGATGACGTTGACAGTTTTGATAAACGCGGGCCTGCCCGTACTGGAAGCGTTGTTACATGGCTACGGTTACACGCCGTATTTCGTCGAGGGCGACGACCCCGAGCAGAGGAGAAACGAGCGCGATGAAAATCAAACCAGAGGATTTTCGGGTACAGGCCGGCAACAAGGTCAAACTCGACAAGTGGCCGACCAAGGTGAAGCCGGCCTATACGTCGAAGAAGGCATACCGCAAACTGCTCGATGAACAGGTGGGCGAGTTGAGCGACCTGCAACGTCTGCTTTACGCGTCCAACCGCTATTCGGTGCTGCTGATTTTTCAGGCCATGGATGCCGCCGGCAAGGATGGTGCCATCCGCCATGTGATGTCCGGTATCAACCCCCAGGGCTGCCAGGTGTTCAGTTTCCAGCACCCGAGTGCGAAGGAGCTGGAGCACGATTTTCTCTGGCGCACGACACAGTCTCTGCCGGAGCGTGGCCGCATCGGCATCTTTAATCGGTCCTATTATGAAGAGGTGTTGATCGTGCGGGTTCATCCCGAGATTCTGCTTGGTCAGGGCCTGCCGGATAGCGTGCTCGACGAGAAAACGATCTGGCGTGAGCGCTACCGTTCCATCGTCGAGCATGAGAAGCATCTTTCTCGCAACGGCACGCGCATCATCAAGTTCTTCCTCCACCTGTCCAAGGAAGAAC
>JAGXGM010000034.1 GCA_024636675.1 Hydrogenophilales bacterium
CCACAGCTTCATCAAGGCCAAGATGAAGGAAACCGGCGCGCTGCTGGCCGGCGAAATGTCCGGCCACGTCTTCTTCAAGGAGCGCTGGTTCGGCTTCGACGACGGGCTCTACGCCGGTGCGCGCCTGCTGGAATACCTGAGCAAGCAGCCGGACATCAACGCCACCCTGCACGGCCTGCCCGACACGGTGAACACGCCCGAGCTCAACATCAAGATGGCCGAGGGCGAACATTACGCGCTGATGGACCGGCTGCAGAAATCCGCGCACTTCCCCGACGCCCAGGAAATCATCACCCTCGATGGCTTGCGCGTGGAATACCCGGATGGCTTCGGACTCGCCCGTCCATCCAACACCACCCCGGTGATCGTGCTGCGCTTCGAGGCCGAGAACGCCGAAGCGCTGGAGAAAATCCAGGCCGATTTCCGCCGCGTGATCCACCAGGCCGAGCCCGGCCTCACGCTGCCGTTCTGAACGTCGGCCGGCAGCGCCGAACGGACATTACTTGGCGCTGCAGCGGTCCGCCGCGTGCGGCGCGGACCAAATCGCCTTCATGCCCGCGCAGTTCGCAACGCGTGACTGAGATGGACGACTGCGCCTGACGCATCCGGGTCGGCCATCGGCAGGGGGGATGGCCGGTGCAGCAAATAGCCCTGAACGAAATCCACTCCCATGGCTTTCAGGCAGTCCAGCTCGGCCTCGGTTTCGACCTGTTCGGCGATGGTCTGCTTGCCCAGTTCGTGTGCCAGCGTGTGCATGGCCTTGACGATGGCGAACTTTTCGCGATCGAGATCCATGCCGCGGACAAAATCACCGTCGATCTTGAGCTGGTTGACCGGCAGGCGTTTCAGGTAACCGAACGAGGACTGCCCCTTGCCGAAATCGTCCAGCGCGAACTGGATGCCGCGTGACTGCAGCGACAGGATCAGCCGTTCGCAGGCATCCAGGCTGTCGATGGCGGCCGTTTCGGTGACTTCGAAGCTGATCCGCGCGGGATCGAAATGGTACTGGCCGATTTCATCGAGGATGAATTCGGCCGTGCTCGGGTCGCTGAGGCTTCGACCCGACAGATTCAGCGCATAAAAAGCCTCGTCCTCGGGATAGGTGTCAAGATAGGCGAAGCAGTTGCGGATCACCCAGCGGTCGAAACTGGGCGCCAGGCCATAGCGCTCGGCAGCCGGCAAAAATTCGCCCGGCTCGATGATGGTGCCGTCCTCGCCCCGCAGGCGCAGCAGGATTTCATAATGGGTCGTCGTGGCACCCGGCGCCAGCGCCACTTTTTGCTGGCGATACAGGACAAACCGGTTCGCCTCGAACGCCTTGGTGATGGCGCCTACCCACTGCATTTCGTTATTGATTTTCTGTAGCGCAGGATGGGTTTTCTCATACACCTGGATCGCGCTGCCGCCCAGCGATTTTGCGTGGTAGCACGCGGTGTCGGCCTGCGCCAGGATCTCGCCGATGTCGCTCATGCCGCTGTGCAACTCGGTCACCCCGAAGCTCACGTCCAGCCGGAACACCTTGTCGTCCCACTCGAAACGGAAACGGCCGATTTCATCGCGCAGCGCCTGGACGTGGTCGAGTGCCTCGGGCAGCGTGGCATCGACGAACAACAGGCCGAACTCGTCACCGCCCAGCCGCGCCAGGGTGTGGTTTCCGCCCTCCACGCGATGCGCCATGATGGCGGTCAGCCGCTGCAGCAAGGCGTCCCCCGCACGGTGGCCGCAGGTGTCGTTGACCAGTTTGAAACGATCAAGGTCGATGTAGCAGAAGATAAAGTGGCGCGCCTCGTGCTGTACGCCATGCAACGCTGTGCCGAGCTTGTTTTCCATTGCACGGCGGTTCCACAAACCGGTGAGATGGTCGCGTTCGGCCTGCCACGACAGGCGCTGCATCAAATTGCGTCGCTCGCTTTCGTCCTGAAACACCAACACACCGCCCAGCACCTTGCCATCACCCGAACGAATCGGCGCAGCAGTGTCGGTAATCGCAATGGTCACGCCATCCTGTCGGCGGATCACCGTATGGTTGTCCAGCCCGACCACCGTATTGCGCTGCAGGGCCTGTTCCAGCGGACTGGTGACGACCGCACCGCTTTGCTCGTTGAACAGGGGCAGCACGTCGGCCACCCGCCGCCCCCGTGCATCGAGGCTGCTGAAACCGGTCAACTCTTCCGCCCGGGGATTGAGAAACTCGATCAGGCCATCCGCATCGGTGACCATCACGGCATCGCCAATCGACTCGATCGTCACCCGCAGACGCTCCTTTTCAACCAGCAAATCGTCATGCTCGCGTTCCAGCGCGCCCACCAGATGACTGACATGGTCGGCCATATGATTGAATGCCAGCTTGGTCTCGCGCACTTCCGGCGGCGAGCGGTGCGCCAGACTGGCACGTGCGCTGAAATCGCCCGCCTCGATCGCCCGCGCTGCCGTGCGCAAGGCATACAGGCCGCGCAGATTAACCCGCAGCACCCAGCGCAACAGCAACATGACAGCCGCCAGACTGCCGATTGTCAGCAGGGTGAAACGGACGGTCAGCACCCACAGGCCATGAATCGCCGGCCCGGCGTCCAATGCAAGCGACAACGTGCCGTAGGAGGCGCCCCCAACAATCAGATCGGACTGTACGTGAGGCGCGCGGATTTCCAGGATCGAGGCGTACCAGGCTGGATAGCGCTGCGAAGCAGGCGGCACGCGTGCTTCGAATGCGACCTGCGAGTTCGCAAAGCGTGCGTTCAGGATGAGCGAATCACGTGCGTGCGTCTCGATCGTCCGCTCGATGGCGGGATAATCGCGCAACAGCACCTGGTCCTGAATCGCCGTCATCAGCGCGCTCAGTTCGCGCTCGGCACCGATATCGAGATTCTGCTGCGCACGCGCCTTGAGCGGCAGGCCGAGCACCGCCAGCGTGGCCAGATACATCACCAGCACCAGTACGAATACCGCGCCCAGAATGCGGGTCTGCAGGCTGTAGTGCGTGCTGCGCGCAGCCTGCGGCTCACTCATTCACCGGCACCTGGGTGTGCTTGAAAAAATTCCGGTAGTTGCTGTAATCGCGATCGTCCGCTGCGACAAAGCCGCGCGCACGGGGCAATTCAAGCGACTGCGCCGCGCGCTGCAACACGCGCAGCCCCTCCGGATCGCGCATCATGCCGACAAAGACCTGACGGATTTTTTCGCCGTCTCCCACGCTGACCCGCGGCGAGGCCATCACGGCAAGATCGAAATACGGCTCCGACTCGGCCAGAACGCGAAACTTCAACGCACGACGCTGAGCGAAATCGGCCATCACCTGGTGGTTCACCCCGGCTGCATCCACCTGGCCCGACATGAGTTGTCCCATTGCGGCCTCCTGGTTGCCGGCAAACAACGGCGTGACCTTGACCCCGGCACGCAGCAGCGCATCCTTTGGCACGTAATACCCGGTGAAACCGTACGGATTGGCAAAGGCAACGGACTTGCCGGCCAGTCCCTGCAGCGTCCTGACCGGCGAGGCGTCCAGCACCACCACCTGCCCGCGGATGCCCTGCGTATCCTGCCGCGCCAGCACACGCCAGCCCAATTGATCGCGCTTCGGGGTAAACAGATGATTGGTGTAGGCAAAATCCAGCTGACCTGCCACCACGCGATCAGTGGTTTCGTTGGCGGTGCGCCCGATATGCAGCTCCAGCGGCACGCCGGAACGCGCCGACACATAATTCAGGATGGGATTCCAGTAGGCGGCGGTCGCATGCAGGCTGCGATGATTGAGCACGCCAAAGGCGTAGGGCGTGGGGGGGACTGCCGGGCTCGAGGTGCTCAGCATCAAGGCCAGGCACATCCATATTGTTCTCATCTTGCCCCCCCATTTCTTTAACTATTAATTTTCGAACGTGATTGTGCGGCCTTGTGGCGCCCCGGGCAAACGGTGCGTTCGACGGCCCTGGCGCAAAGACGGCTACAAATGCCCCATATTGGATGCGCATGTACGGGCATGCACTAGAATTCCTGCACTGTCTCATCGCCGCGGAGCTCATCATCGACTGCCTGCTGTTTCACGATTCAAAAGCCCGGACCATCAGCCTTGACGATATCAGCGATCATGTCGGCCAGCCGGATCGTTTCATCTGGGTCGAGCTGAAATCGCCCGACAGCCAGACCATCACCCGCCTGGGCGACGAACTCGGGCTGCATGCACTGGCGCTGGAAGATGCGATTTCCACCCACCAGCGATCCAAACTCGAAGAGTACGAAGGGCACATGTTCATTGCCACACGCACGGTGCAGCTGTGTGAATCGCGCATGGAGATGGGAGAAACGCATGTATTCGTCGGCAGCAACTACGTCGTCGCCATCCGTCACGATAGCGGCATCGGCTACCAGCGGGTGAGCGACCGCCTGCAGCGCCTTCCCTCCGGCATCAAGGCGGCTGCGCCCTATGCGCTGTATCTGGTGCTCGACTTCATTGTCGACCAGTTCAGGCCGGTGATCGAAAGCATGCAGAACCGATTCCATTCACTCGAAAGCCAGTTGACCAGCCGCGAACAACCGGGGCGCGACATGCTGGAACGGCTCTACGCCATGAAGCGCGACCTCACCACGCTGCACGGTGCCGCCGAACCGATGCAGGACATCACGCAGAACCTGATTCGCCTGCACCCGGAGCTGTCCACCAAGGAACTCAAGGCCTATTACCGCGACATCCACGACCATGCGGTGCGGGTATCGGCCACCATCGACCGCCTGCGCATGGCGACCTCGGATGCCATGCAGTTCCACCTCGCCTCGCTGTCGCTGAAGCAGAACGAATCGGTGCAGAAGCTGGCCGGCTGGGGCGCGTTGCTGGCCTTGCCCACCGTGGTGTTCAGCCTGTACGGCATGAACTTCGAAGTCATGCCGGAACTGACATGGCCGTGGGCCTATCCGGCGCTGCTGCTGGCGACCGCCGTCGCGGTTACTCTGCTGCACCGGCGCCTGAAGCGACGCGGCTGGCTATAAAACGGGGAATCAGCGCCGCTCGGCACGTGCGTAGCGAATGCGCGTGCCCGCCGCCTCGTCACGGTCCAGCCACACCACATGCAGCGATCCGGCGGCATCCAGCGTCGCCACCGGGTCGGATTGCGCGCCTGGTCCTGACGCAGCCGGCACCGCCACGTCGTCGCCGAAGGCCTTGCCGTCCCACTCCGACAGCCACACATCCGGCGTGCCGTCGCGCGCGTCGTCCCACAGCGCCAGCAGCCGGCCGCTGGTGTCGCCGACCACCGTCGCATGCCACTGCACCATGTTGTCGCCGAAACTGTCCTGCACCCGGATATTCCTGCCGAAGCGGCGCGTCCCGCCATCCAGCGCCGCATATACGTCATAGCCGGAAAGGAAGTCGCGCTTGTCGAGCCAGACCGCAGCGATGCCCTGTTCGCCCCAGGCCGTGAGCGTCGGGCGCATCGCGCCGGTGCCTGCTCCCAGCCCGTCCACGCTGCCACTTTTCTGGTCAGTCAAGCGGGCGGGCCGTGCAAAGTGCAGGCCATCGCGGCTGTAGCTCACCATCGGTACCGTGTGGCGGTCGCGCCGGTCTTCCCACGCCACCGTCACGCTGCCGTCCCCCGTGGCTGCCAGCGCCGGCCAGCCCTGTTCGTCGGACGGCTTGTTCGCTTCGACCGGCCGCCTTGTCTTCACGCTGAGCGCGTCCCCGTCCAACGCCAGTCGGGCGACGACAATGCGCCGGAATCGCCCCGCCTGCTCGGCCCATGCGGCATAAATCCTATCTCCCGTTACGGCCAGCGTGACCTGCGCCGCCTCGGTGCCCGACAACTGCAGCACCTTGCCGCCGGGCAGCACCCGCACATGCACCCTGCCGGTTTCTTCCCACGCCGCCACAAAGCGCCCCCCGCCGAGGGCAACCACCACCGGCTCAAAGCACTCGCCCTGGCTCAACCGGGTTTCCGGCTGGAAAGCCGCCGCGGCCGCGGCCTTGACCGCCAGGTAACATTGCGGGCTGCCGTCGCGGTTGTCTTCCCATACCACCGCCACGGTGTCGCCCGACACCGCGACGCCGCGGCGATTGGCCGATTCCAGATGGGGGAAAATCGCTGCACCGTGAGCCGAATTGACGGTCAGCGGCGCGCTCCACTCCCACGCGGCCTGTGCCGGCCACGCCAGCACGACCAGCAACAGCGCCGCCGTCCTCACGACTTGCCGCCCAGGAATTCGAGCAGGCTCTTCTGCTTGTAATGCCCGCCGCGCACGTAGCGGTCGTAGTCCCGAAAATCCTGCACCGTCTTGAAGCCGGGAATCTGCACGATCTTGTCGCCTTGCGGCGTCAGATAGACGAACAGCGGGGTGGCGAAGGCCTGCAGCCGCGCCCCCAGTTCGGCCTCGGTGATGCGCTCGCCGGAAGGCAGCGTCAGCCGCTTGCCCGATTCGGCGTCGACGTACACCAGTTCATAGTTCGCCGTGTACAGCTTTTTCAGCGCCGCGTCGGAAAAGGTCTGCTTGTTGGTGTGGTCGCACCAGGCGCAGCCGTAGCGCCCGAAATACAGAAAGATCGGCTTGCCGCTCGCGCGCGCCGCCTTGAGGCCGGCGTCGTAGCCGACAAACGGATAGCCCGGCGGCGGGTCGGCCAGCACCGCGCCCGCCCATAAAAAGCTTGCCGCCAGCAATGTCTTGATCAGGGTCATCCCGCGCTCCTTTAAACACATTGCGTTCATTCTGATAAATTCGGTCATTCGCGCAATCCTCTTTTATGCCCACATGACTTATGACCCCGTCCGCATCGGTCTGGTTTCCATCAGCGACCGCGCCAGCAGCGGCATCTACGCAGACCAGGGACTGCCCGCGCTCGAAGCCTGGTTTGGCGAGGTGCTGGCCAATCCCGCTCAATTCGTCAGCCGGCTGATTCCCGACGAACAGGCAACGATCGAAGCAACGCTGATCGAACTGGCTGACAGTGAAGGCTGCTCGCTCATTCTCACCACCGGCGGCACCGGCCCGGCGCCGCGCGACGTCACCCCCGAAGCGACGCTGGCGGTGGCGCACAAGGTGCTGCCCGGCTTCGGCGAGGCAATGCGCGCGGTGTCGCTGAAATACGTGCCGACCGCCATCCTGTCGCGCCAGGTCGGGGTGACCCGCGGCGCCAGCCTGATCCTCAACCTGCCGGGGCAGCCCAAGGCGATCAAGGAAACGCTCGACGGCGTCTTCGCCGCAGTGCCCTACTGCATCGACCTCATCGGCGGACCCTACCTCGAAGCGCGGCCGGACACGATCGCGGTGTTCCGTCCCAAGTCCGCGCGGCGGCCGGCCCCATGACGATGCTCGACGCGCTCGCCCGCGCCCTGCGCGACCTTTTCGATCTGCGCGTGCTGTGGGTGGTGGTATGGCCGATGCTGGCCGCCCTGCTGCTGTGGCTGGCGCTGGGGGTGACGTTCTGGGGCACTTTCTCCGGCTGGATCGAACAGGGACTCGGCGCCCTCGGCATCCAGACCTGGCTGGCCGATCTCGAGCCAAGGTGGATCGCCCACGCCCTCCAGGCGCTGCTGCACCTGATGCTGTTCGTGCCGCTGGTGATGCTGACCGCGCTCGTCATCACCGCGCTGTTCGGCATGCCCGCACTGATCCGTGTGGTGGCCGAACGCGACAATCCGCAACTCGAGCGCAAGAACGGCGGCAGCTTCGTCGGCAGCGTCTGGAGCGCCATAGTCGCCATCGTGCTGTTCATCGCCTTGTGGGTAGTGACGCTACCGCTGTGGCTGATCGGCGTCGGCGTGATCGTGCCCTTCGTCGCCGCCGCCTACCTGAACCAGCGCCTGTTCCGCTACGACGCCCTTGCCGAGCATGCCAGCGCCGACGAGATGGCAGCCTTGTTCAAAAGCGAGCGCGGCGGCTGGTGGGGACTGGGATTGCTGACCGGACTGCTGCAGTTTGTTCCGCTGCTCAATCTGCTGGCGCCGGTGGTTGCGGCACTGGCCTTCATCCACTTCGGCCTCGCACGTCTCGCGCGGCAACGCTCGCTCAACGGCCCGAAGCGAAACGTCGCCTGAAGCCTTCGTCCAAATTGATCTCGTGGGCGGTCATCGCGCCGATCACGCACTGCTCCAGACTGAGCGGCATCACCGGCCGGCCGGCGGAATTCACCAGCCGGCCGGCCATGATTTCAGCCTCGCGACGCGGCATCCATTGCGGAAGCTCGGGTTCGGCATAGCCCTGCGGGTAGACCGGCATGCCACCGGCGGCGTACTTGTCGCTCGCCCCCAGCGTATGCAGCAACTCGTGCGCGATGACGACATTGTTCTGCCGTGTCTGCCGGGGATCGGCAAAGGCGTGCACCACGCCAATCAGGCCTTTCTGCAGCCCCAGCGAATGCGCCAGCGCCACGCCGTCCTGCGGCTTGTGATACAGCACGAACAGCTTGATCGTGCCCAGTTGCGGCAACCATGCCTCCGACTGCCGGTACACCCACCCGCGCAGCTGCAAGCTCCAGAAAATGGTTTTCAGCACGCTGCCGTCGTGCGGCGGCGCCGGCGGTTTCTGTTTCAATTCAGGCAGCAGCGTCACCTGCATGACCGGCGACTGCCTCACCCCGTAGCGCGCCGTTTCGCGTTCGAGGAAGGCGTTGATGTCGTCGAAATCGCTTTCACGCAAGGCGCGTATCGTCTCGGCCGCCTGCGGCGAGCCATCGCCGTTGATCGGGATCACCACCACGTCCAGCGGCCCGCGCCAGCTGCGCACCAGCGACTGTTCCAGCCAGGTCAGGCTGACTGCCGCGACCAGAATGCCCAACAGGATCAGGATGCGAACGCGGCGGAATGTCATGCGCAGCCTTCCCGGCTCAATCCGCTTTCTGCATCGCCTCGCGGATCACCCGGAATATCTCGCGGAAGGCCTTCGGCGGCTTGTTGCGCGCCGCCTCGTCGCGCGCATTGCGGATGACCTGCCGCAGATGCGTGGCGTCGGTGTCGGGATATTTGTTGAGGAAAAGCGTCAGCGCCTCGTTGTCGGCGATGAGCTTGTCGCGCCATTTCTCGGCCTGGTGCAGCTTGGCGGTTTCCGCCGCCGACGCCCCGCTGAAGACGTCGAGCTGGGCCTGGATCGGCGCCGGATCGAGGCTCCGCATCAGCTTGCCGATATATTGCTTCTGCCGCCGCAGCGCGCTGTTCTGGGTGATCTTGCGGCAGGCGGCCACCGCCGCGCGCAACTCGTCCGGCAGTTCAATGCGCTTGAACTGCCCTTCGGGCAGCTTGACCAGCAGGGTGCCGAGGTCCTGCAGGGCCTCGACATCGCGTTTTTTCTGGCTCTTGCTGGGGCCGTCATAAACATCATCGGGGTCGAATTCCAACTCTGCATCGGGGTCGATCAGGCGCACGGCGGGTCTTTCGGTTGCTGTTATTATCGTCATTGTAGTTTCTGCCCAGACAAAACGTGCCGATTCGAACCGTATTGCGCCCCTTTCTCCTTTTATAAGCCGACATGTCCCGCTCCCAATTCAGCTATACCCGCGACCAGCTCATTGCCCTGTCCCAACTCGTCATCGAGCACGCCGCCCGGCAGGGCGCCACCGCCGCCGACACCGAGATGTCCGAGGGTGTCGGGCAGAGCGTCAGCGTGCGCCAGGGTGAAATCGAAACCATCGAATACAACAAGGACAAGGGTGCGGGCGTCACGGTCTACATCGGTCAGCGGCGCGGTCATGCCTCGACCTCGGATCTGTCGGAAGCGGCACTGAAGAGCGCGGTGGAAAAGGCGCTCACCATTGCCCGCTACACCGCCGAAGACGACGCGGCCGGCCTGCCCGACCCCGAGCGGCTGGCGAAGGACGTGCCCGACCTCGACCTCTACCATCCGTGGCCGCTTTCCGTCGAAGAAGCCGCCGAACGTGCGCGCGCCTGCGAAGCGGCTGCGCTGGCGGTGGACAAGCGGCTGACCAACTCCGAAGGCGCCGGCGTCAGCCTCCACACCTCGCAGTTCATCTTCGCCAACAGCCTCGGTTTCTGCAACGGCTACGCCGGCTCGCGCCACGGCATGTCGGTCGCCGTCATCGGCGAAGACAAGGGCGGCATGCAACGTGACTACTGGTACACCAGTGCGCGCAACGCAAATGACCTGGACTCCGCAGAAACCGTCGGCCGCATCGCCGGCACCCGCACGGTGCGCCGGCTCAATGGCCGCAAGCTCGACACCCGCACCTGCCCGGTGGTTTTCGAGGCGCAGATCGCCACCGGCCTGATCGGCAACTTCGTCGCCGCAGTGTCGGGCGGCAGCCTCTACCGCAAGTCGTCGTTCCTGCTCGACAGCCTGGGCCAGCATGTGTTCGCCCCGCTGGTGACCATCCGCGAGCAGCCCTTGATTCCCGGTGGCCTCGGCAGCGCGCCGTTCGACAGCGAAGGCGTCGCCTGCCTCGAACGCGACGTCGTCAAGGACGGCGTATTGCAGGGTTATTTCCTGTCGACCTACTCGGCGAAAAAGCTCGGCATGACAACGACCGGCAACGCCGGCGGCAGCCACAACCTCATCGTCACCCCCGGCGAGCACGATCTCGACGGCCTGCTCAAACAGATGGGCACGGGTCTGCTGGTCACCGAACTGCTCGGCCAGGGCGCCAACATGGTCACCGGCGACTATTCGCGCGGCGCCGCCGGTTTCTGGGTGGAAAACGGCGAAATCCAGTACCCGGTCGAGGAAGTCACCATCGCCGGCAACCTCGCCGAGATGTTCAAGGGCATCGTCGGCATCGGCCGTGACATCGAGCGACGCGGCTCGAAGCAGGTCGGCTCCATCCTGATCGACCGGATGACGGTGGCGGGCAACTAAATGCTTTCTGCGCAGCGTTTCCTCGTTGCGCTGGTCGCTCTTTTCCTGCTCGCCGCGTGCGAGCGCGCGCCGACGCTGCTCAAGCTCGACTCGCACGACGTCATCGTCGCCTTCGGCGACAGTCTCACCCACGGCACCGGCGCTGGCAGCGAGGCCGCCTACCCGGCGGTGCTGGCAACGCTGACCGGCCGCACCGTGATCAACGCCGGCGTGGCCGGCGACACCACGACCAGCGGTCTCGAGCGACTGCCCGAGGTGCTGGCCGAGCACCGGCCGCGGCTGGTGCTGCTGTGCCTGGGCGGCAACGACATGCTGAGAAAGCACCCTGCTGCTGTCACCGAGAACAACCTGCGCCTGCTGATACAGACCATCCGCGCCAGCGGCGCCGAGGTCATGCTGATCGCGGTGCCGGCACCGAAGCTGTTCGGCGGCGCGCCGGATTTCTACGCACGCATCGCCGAGGACATGGGGCTGCCGCTGGAAGCCGACGTCTTCAACGACGTGCTAAAGGACAGTCGCCTCAAGTCCGACCCTATCCACGCCAACGCCGCCGGCTATCGCGTCGTCGCCGAGCGGCTGGCCGAATTCCTGCGCGAGGCCGGCGCGCTGTGAAGGCCCTGCTCGCGCTGGCGCGCGCCATCGACGCACTGACCGAGCGCGTCGGCCGCGTCGTCATCTGGCTGGTGCTGGTCGCCACCCTGATTTCGGCGGGCAACGCGCTCAGCCGCTATCTGCTCGGCGCGAGTTCCAACGCCTGGCTGGAAATCCAGTGGTATCTGTTTGGCGCGATGTTCCTGCTGGCGGCGGGCTACACGCTGAAACACAACGGCCACGTGCGCATCGACATTTTCTACAACCGCCTGGGCGCGCGCGGGCAGGCCTGGATCGACCTCGCCGGCGGCCTGCTGTTTTTGCTGCCGATGGCCGTGCTGCTCATGTGGCTGGCATGGCCGATGTTCCATGAGGCCTGGATCACGCAGGAAATGTCGCCCGATGCCGGCGGCCTGCTGCGCTGGCCGGTGAAACTCTTGCTGCCCGTCGGTTTCGGCCTGCTCGCCCTGCAGGGGGTGGCTGAAGTCATCAAGCGGATCGGCGTGCTGTCCGGACATCTCGTGCTGCCGCGCGAAGCGCCGGAAGAGGAAGTCTGATGGGCGCCGCCTCGCTGGAACTGCTCGCGCCGCTGATGTTTCTCGGCTTGGTCGCCTTCCTGCTGCTGGGCTATCCGGTCGCGTTCGCGCTCGCCGCCAACGGCCTCCTGTTCGCCGGCATCGGCATCGCCGCGGGGTTTTTCGACCTCTCGCTGCTGCAGGCGCTCCCCGAGCGTGTCTATGGCATTGTCGCCAATCCGACGCTCCTGGCGATTCCCTTCTTCGCTTTCATGGGGCTGATTCTCGAGCGCTCCGGCATGGCCGAAGATCTGCTCGACACCATCGGCCAGCTGTTCGGCTCACTGCGCGGCGGCCTCGCCTACGCGGTGATTCTGGTCGGCGGTCTGCTCGCGGCCACCACCGGCGTGGTCGCCGCCACCGTCATCGCGATGGGCCTGATCTCACTGCCGGTGATGCTGCGCTACGGCTACGACAAGCGGCTGGCGTCCGGCGTCATCGCCGCCTCCGGCACGCTGGCGCAGATCGTGCCGCCCTCGCTGGTGCTTATCGTGCTGGCCGACCAGCTCGGTGTTTCGGTCGGTGCCATGTACAAGGGCGCGCTCGTCCCGGGCCTGTCGCTGGTGGGGCTGTACCTGCTCTATGTATTCGGCGTGACGCTGCTCCGGCCGCACGCCGCCCCCGCCATGCCGGCCTCGGCCCGCACCCTGCACGGGTCGGCGCTGCTGCTGCGCGTGCTGACCACGCTGGTGCCGCCACTGGTGCTGATCTTCCTGGTGCTCGGCACCATCTTTCTCGGCGTTGCCACCCCGACCGAAGGCGGCGCGATGGGCGCGGCCGGCGCACTGCTGCTGGCGTGGGCGCGCGGGCGTCTGTCCCGCCTGCAGCTCACCCAGGCGATGGACAGCACCACCAAGCTCACCACCTTCGTCATCTTCATCCTGATCGGCTCGACCATCTTCACCCTGGTGTTCCGCGGGCTCGACGGCGACCTCTGGGTCGAGCACCTGTTCGACCAGCTGCCCGGCGGCGTGCTCGGCTTTCTCATCGTGATCAATCTGATGGTGTTCACGCTGGCGTTCTTCCTCGACTTCTTCGAGATTGCCTTCATCGTGGTGCCGCTGGTTGCGCCCATCGCCACCAAGCTCGGCATCGACCCGATCTGGTTCGGCGTCATGCTCGCGGTCAACATGCAAACCGCCTTCATGCACCCGCCGTTCGGCTTCGCCCTGTTCTACCTGAAGAGCGTCGCGCCGAAGTCGATCCGCACCGCCGACATCTACTGGGGCGCCATTCCCTTCCTGGTCATCCAGCTCGTCATGGTCGCAGTCGTGCTGGCCTTCCCGCAGGTGGTGCTGCGCGATGCGCCCGCGGACGCCAGCAGCGTCACCGAAATCCCCATCGAGGTCGATCCCGATGCCTACTACCTGCCGGCCGAGTGGCGCTGAGCCCCGGGTTCGCCCCAGACGAAAAACGTGAGAAAATGACTCACTTCGCGCATCGCCTGTCAGATGCGCGTCAAATGCAAACCTCACACTCCAGGGACCGAATCCATGAGCGAACTCATCATTGAAGACCTCGTCGCCGGCAGCGGCGACACCGCCACCGCAGGGCAAACCGTGACCGTGCACTACACCGGCTGGCTCACCGACGGCAAGAAGTTCGACTCCAGCGTCGACCGCAACGACCCGTTCGAATTCCGCCTCGGCGCAGGGCAGGTCATTTCCGGCTGGGACCAGGGCGTCGCCGGCATGCAGATCGGCGGCAAGCGCAAGCTCACCATCCCGCCGGAACTGGGCTACGGTTCCCGCGGTGCCGGCGGCGTGATTCCCCCGAACGCGACACTGGTGTTCGAAGTGGAACTGCTGGGACTTCGCTAAGTCTAACTTTTCAGATTCCAACCAGGAGGGAACGGGACAAGCCGCACCGGCTGCCCCGTTCCCTCTTGTGCTTTTACAGACGGGTAACCCCCCATGACACACGCCCTGTTTTCCCACCGCAAGCACTGGGCGGCACGCCTCGGCACCGCCCCCTTCCTGCCGATGACGCGCGCCGAAATGACCGCGCTCGGCTGGGACGCGTGCGACATCATCCTGGTGACGGGTGACGCCTACATCGATCATCCCAGCTTCGGCATGGCGCTGGTGGGGCGGCTGCTGGAAGCGCAGGGTTACCGCGTCGGCATCATCAGCCAGCCCGACTGGCACTCGGCCGAGCCTTTTCGCGCGCTCGGCCAGCCGACGCTGTATTTCGGCGTCACCGCGGGCAACATGGATTCGATGGTCAACCGCTACACCTCCGAGCGCAAGACCCGCTCCGACGACGCCTACACCGCCAACGCCGAGCCCAACAAGCGGCCCGACCGCGCGGTCACCGTCTATGCCCAGCGCTGCCGTGAGGCCTTTCCCGGCACCCCGGTGATCATTGGCTCGATCGAGGCCAGTCTGCGCCGCATCGCGCATTACGACTACTGGTCGGACACGGTGCGCCGCTCGGTGCTGCCGGACTCCAAGGCCGACCTCTTGATCTTCGGCAACGCCGAACGCGCGCTGCTGGACGTCACCCACCGCCTCGCCCGCGGCGAAAAAATCGGCGCTATCCGGGACGTGCGCGGCACCGGCTTCATGGTGGCGCGCGACTGGAAGCCGCCCACGCCGGAGGCGGAATTTGATAGCGGCTCAAACTGGATCGAAGTGCTGTCGACCGAGCTCGACACCCCCGGCGCCATCGACGCCCACGTCGACCCCTACGCGATGACGCCTGACACGCAAGCATCCGGCGCAGACGCCGCACCGTTGCCCGCAGAGACTGATTCGATCAAGGCTGATTCGCTCAAGACAGCGCCGATCAAGTTCATGTCCAAAACCGAGCGGCTGGCCGCCCGCCAGGACGTGCGCGCGCGTACCGTGATCCGCCTGCCCGACTACGATCAGGTGAAGAACAACCCGTCGCTGTATGCCCACGCCTCGCGCGTATTCCACCTCGAATCCAATCCCGGCAACGCCCGCGCCCTGCGGCAGGCGCACGGCGAGCGCGACGTCTGGCTCAATCCGCCGCCGATTCCGCTTTCCACCCCGGAGATGGACGCGGTATACGACCTGCCCTACGCGCGCGCGCCGCACCCAAGCTATGGCGACGCCAAGATTCCTGCGTGGGAGATGATCCGCTTCTCGGTCAACATCATGCGCGGCTGCTTCGGCGGTTGCACCTTCTGCTCGATCACCGAGCACGAGGGCCGCATCATCCAGAGCCGTTCCGAAGACTCGGTGATCCGCGAGATCGAGGCGATCCGCGACAAGACGCCCGGCTTCACCGGCGTGATTTCAGACCTCGGCGGGCCGACCGCCAACATGTACCGCATGGCGTGCAAATCGGAGAAAATCGAGAAGGCCTGCCGTCGCCTGTCCTGCGTGTTTCCCGACATCTGCGACAACCTCAACACCGACCACACGCCGCTGATCCACATGTATCGCCGCGCGCGCGCGCTGCCCGGGGTCAAGAAAATTCTCATCAGCTCGGGCCTGCGCTACGACCTCGCGGTGCGTTCGCCTGAATACGTGAAGGAGCTGGTGCAGCACCACGTCGGCGGCTATCTGAAGATCGCGCCGGAGCACACCGAGTCTGGTCCGCTGTCGAAGATGATGAAGCCCGGCATGGGCGCCTACGACCGCTTCAAGGACATGTTCGAGGCGGCCTCGAAGGCGGTCGGCAAGAAGCAGTACCTGATCCCCTACTTCATCGCGGCCCATCCCGGCACCACCGACGAGGACATGCTGAACCTGGCCATCTGGCTGAAGAAGAACGACTTTCGCCTCGACCAGGTGCAGACCTTCCTGCCGACGCCGATGGCGCTGGCGACGACCATGTACCACACCGAAAAGAACCCGCTGAAGAAGGTCCTCGGCGGCAAAGGCGAGTCGGTGTCCGTCGTCAAGCAGGGCCGCACGCGGCGCCTGCACAAGGCCTTCCTGCGCTATCACGACCCCGACAACTGGCCGCTGCTGCGCGAAGCCCTGAAGGAAATGGGCCGCGACGACCTGATCGGCAACAGCAAGAAGCACCTGATCCCGCTGTTCCAGCCCGCCGGCACCGGCAGGCAGCCGGAAGGTACCCGCACGCCGCGCGCCGAAAACAAGCGCACTGAAGACAAGCGCGCGAGGCCAGGCGCGGGCAAACCGGGATCAGCCAAACCGCATGCGGCCAAGCCTGCGCCGGCCCGGTCGGCACAGCCCAAGCCCGGGGCCAAACCGGCTGCGGGCAAGCCGGCGCCGGCCGACCGCGGGCGTCCGCCGCAAGTGCCCAAGCATCCCTTGAGCCAGCGCGGCGGCGGCGGAAAATCCCGCTGACCTTTGTCCGCTTCTTGCCACTTTGTATCTTGTAACTTGTTTTGCCTCTCGACATGACTCCCAGCGACCTCCTCCGCGCCAAGCTCAACCTCGAAACCGCTCAGCTCGCCTGGCCCGAGCTCGAACGCCACTTCGCGCGCGGCGACGTCATCAAGGTCGCCGTTGGCGTCGACCTGATCGATGCCGCCCTGCACATGGCCGAGAACGACGCGGCGACGGTGCAGGCCTGGCTCGCCGACGGCCGCCTCGCGCGCGCCGAACTGAGTGATGCCGAGGGCTGGCACGCGCGCCAGCCGATGTTCTGGGCAGTGGTGGTGGCGCCGTGGGTACTGGTGCAGGAAGTGCCGAAGCAACCGGCGTCGCAATCCGCCTGAATGACGCCCACAAAAAAGCCCGCTGACGCGGGCTTTTTTGTGGGCGCAAACCGCTCAGGCGGCCAGGCTGTCCTTCACCCGCACCAGACGCGCGCGCGCATCGGTTGCCACGCCATGCACGGCCGGGTTGCTTACCAGCTTCTGCATGATGCCGGGGTCGAGGAAGGACACCGTCACCTTGCCGTCTTCCTCTTCGCGCACCACGACGTTGCACGGCAGCAGCATGCCGACGTCGGGTTCGGCACCGATGGCCTGGTTTGCCAGCGTCGGGTTGCAGGCGCCCAGGATGCGATAGGGGCGCATGTCGACGTCGATCTTGGCCTTCATGGTGGCTTTCACATCGATGTCGGTCAGCACGCCGAAGCCTTCGGTCTTCAGCGCGGCGGTGACTTTATCGATGGCAGCGTCGAAAGGACCGCTGATCTGGGTGTCGAATCCGTATTCACTCATGGGGTTTACTCCTGATTGGGTTGTTCAATGGTGTCATTTTACCTGCCCTGCCGGCTGGCGGCAGGTAAAGCATTCAGTCTTCAAACGATTGCCGCTCCATTTTCCACCATAGCTGATAGACCGGGTCGGACCACAAGGTCTTGATGTACGCCACCACGTCCTGCATCGCCTGCTCGGAGAGCTTGCCGTTCCAGGCGGGCATGTTGCCCTGCCCGCCGGGGCTGCCGTCGCGGATCATTTCGAGCAGATCCGCCGTGGGGTGGTGCCAGGCATGGGCACTGTCGTCCAGCGGCGGCGGCGGAAAGCGGCCCTCCGCATCGCGGATGCGCCAGTCGCCGGGCGGCCCTTTGCCGTCGGCGCCATGGCACGTCATGCAGTGCTGCGTATAGACGGCCTGTCCGCGCGCGATCTGTTGTGCGTCCCGGTAGCGGTCAGGCGGACCGGCGTCGGCGCCGGAAGACGTGCGTTCGCAAGCGGTCAGTGCCAATACAGCCAGCAAGGCCCCAGCAAGATGCATCTTCATTTTTTTCATTGATTGGCTTTCGTGACAGGCAATGACCCGCGCGAGGCTCATTCGGTTCCGCCTGCGTCTTCGCTGGACAGCACCCCATCCAGCAGACGCCGCATGTTGTGCCAGTGCGAGCCTTCCCAATACACCCGCCCGCACGTATCGCAGGTGCTGAAACGCTCATAGAACACCTGCACTCTGGGTGGCAGACGATCCAGCACATCGGCCTTGTCGACCGGGCGCAGCGGCGTATTGCAGTGCAGACACAAGGTGAACGGCCGCGCGCTGCGCGCCAGGTCCAGTCGTTCGACAATCTCGCGCAGTTGCGCCTCCGATTTCAGCGCATGCACATAGCAGCCGTGTGTGACCGGGCGGCGCTTCAACAGCTCGCGGTCGCGCGTCAGCACGATGCGACCATCGTGTTCGGCAATCGCCACGATTTCGTCGTCGTGAAAATGATTGTCGTACAGCGCATCGAACCCCAGCATGCGCAGCATGCGGGCGAGCCCGCCGAGGTGCGCGTCGGCCACGAAGCGCGGTTCGCGCAAGGGCCGCTCGCGCAGTCGCAGCAAGGGCGTCACGTCCAGCGCCTCGAAGCGGGGATACACCGCCACCCGGTCGCCGTCCTCGAGCTGCCGGCTGAAGTCCGCCGACTCGTCATTGACCAGGATCAGCTCCACCTCGGTGTGCGGCACGCCGAGCGCCTCGATCATGTGCTTGGTGGTCGCCGCGCGCGCGCACGGCACGGTGAATTCCTGCTTGCGCCGGGCCGGCGCGAGAAAGTCGTTCAGTTCTTCATAGAAGCGGAAGGTGGCGTTGACCATGTGCGGCGGCGTATGACGTCAATCAGAATCGAAGCGTGCGGCGGGAATACCTTCCCGTCGACATGGCAACCGGGCAGCCGTCGGCAAGCTTTGCCGGCCTGCGGTCCGGGACTCGTACATTATGGCCAGCGATCTGCAGAGGATTCAGCGGCGTATCAGTATCAATGCTCGAATGGAATGGCCTATTCCGCGATCTGCTGAACCCAAAGCATGGCGTCGATATGGAAGCCGTTAACCCGCCAGAGATCCAGCCCGACGGCTTGCGCGAGCGCAGCCACATTTTCGTTGTCGGATTGCTCGCAGGCAATCGCCAAATCCAGGTAGGGCGCATATTTGCCCGCCTGATGAAGCAGCGCTTCATCAACCAGGGGCGGCAGGCTGACCTGCTTCAGCACGGCCTCCATCGGCATGGACAGCACGACATCCAGCAGGGAGAACATCCCCGCCACGAACAGTTCATCCCGTTCATCGGAAGACAGGGCATCCTGGGCGCAAAGTTCAGCCAGCCGCGCACGAATCAGGGCGTTTTCCATCACCGCCCAATCCAGCCCGGTTGAGTTGCCGCTGGTAAACAGCAAAAGCGTCAGCCAGCGATAAAACTTCTGCCAGCCAAGCACCATCAGTGCCTGCTCCAGCGTGGCAACCTTGTGCGTCAGCCCCATTCCGGGGGAGTTGATGTAACGCAGCAGCTTGTAGGACAACGCCAGATTCTGCTTGATCAGGCTGGTCAGTTCGGATCTCTCCGCATCGCTCCGCAGCTTGTTCAGCAGTTCCAGAATCTTGAGGCGGCCCGCATCCACTCTCGGGGCGTCGAGCTTTTCCCGGCTGGTGATGAAAAGCCCCTGGTAACAAGCAAACGGCAAACCGGTGCAGACGTTGTATTCCTCCAGCGTTTGAATGTTGGTCGCCACGAACCGGATTGCCGGGGCCAGCCTGAGCGCGGCATCCATCTGGTCGCTGATGACCGGAATATCGCTGTTGCCGATATCGATAAAAAGAAAATCCGCCAGCGCCAGAAAGGGCGCCATGCCCGGGTTTTCCACCACGTCCGCGCGCAGGCCCGTGCGATATCCAAGCGCCCGCAAGCGGGCCAGCCCGGCGAGGCTGGACGCCTGATTGGCGGCGAGTTGCGTGTTGGTACCCACCACATACACGATGCCCTGTGGCTGCGGTTCCTCGAGAAAAGGCATTTCCAGGGAACTGGCCGACACGTCGACAAAGGCCAGCCGGAATGACAGCAAACGCTGAATCCCCTTGTCTTGCAGATTGCGCACCAGCACCTTGTCATACAGGCGCTGCATGCTGATGCTGGAGGCCCGCACCCGCGGGTTGATCTTGTACCCAAGGCTCAGGGTATACCCCGCCACCCGCTTGTTCTTCCCCAGCACGGCTTCACGACACACGATCGACTTGGCGGGCGGGGACGCCAGCGGGCTGGTCGAATGGGTCGAGACCTGGACGGGCGCGTTATCCACCTCGCTCACCAGCGGCGCAACGGCATTCAGCTTGCGAAAAGCGGCCTCCTGGGCCAGCGACGCGAACAGGCCGTCACGCTCGGCAGCTTTGCGCCGGGCGGCCTTGTTGCCTGCAAACATTCTGATAATACGATCCAGCATCAAAGCCATTCCCCGGCATTAATCGGTTGCACGTCTTTTCAAAGCCAGGCGTCATGGCCCCGGCAATCGCCCGCCCCGGCACCCCGCATGAGCACTCATGGCGACCCGCCATTCACCATTTACCCGTGTCCGGACCCGGCACGCGGGACAGCCAACACCGCCTGCGTTTCCCGCAGCCCCCTCGGCGCCCGCTCAGCTGGCTATTGTCGGCTATTTAATCGGGGATTGAAAAACCCGCCGCCCCGGCAAGGCGCCCGGACGTGCAAACGCCACCTCGAAGGTGGCGTTTGCTTGGGGCCCCCGGCAAAAATCAGTGTTGGCCTTTTGTAGGCTTGTCTGCTTTGGGGGGGGTAATGAACGATCCGACCGGAACAACAACCTGCTTCGGCTTCTTGGGTTTTTTTACTTCCTTGTTACCGCGTACCTGACCTTTAGCCATGGGGATTCTCCTTGCAACGACTTCGTGAATACGGCCGGGCTTGCAACCGCACGCCCAACACGAAATGATCATAGACCCTTACGCGAAAATGCGTGGCTTTATATTCACGATCGATCGTGAACGAACGCAGCTTCCCGCAGTCGTCCGCATCGCTTCCTTCACCCCCTGGAAGAGGCGATGCCGGCGCTGCGCGGCAACCGTGGCATCAACCTGGCCTGCGCTACTTCGTGTGGCGCTTGCGCTGCGCGTGCGCCTCCAGCGTTGGCGGAAAATCCGCCGCCAGGGTCTCGGGCGTCAGATGACCGAGGGCGAACCCGGTATACGCCGCCACCTCGCGCGTCTGCCAGACAGCGTCGCGTCCCAATGCGCCGGCCAGCAGGGCCGCCACCCGGGGAGCGGCCTCGATGCTGGCGCGCGCATCCAGCAGCAGCGCGCGGGTGCGCCGGGCAAGCACGTCCTGCACGCTGCGCGCCATTTCGTGCCGCGCCGCCCACACCACTTCGGCGCCGATATAGGGCAGCCGTGGATGCAGGCGGGCGGCCCACTCCGGCCGCTCCTGCGCCAGCGCCAGTACCACCGCGGCATCCGAGCCGTAGGCTCGCAGCGGGGTCGGCAGGGCATCGGCGGTGGCACCATGCAGCGGCAAGTCCGCGGTGCGGCAGGGGCGGTCAGGCAACTGCGCTGCGCGCGCGGCGGCATCGGTGGCCTGTTCGGCCATTTCACGATAGGTCGTCCACTTGCCGCCGGTGATGCTGACCAGGCCGGACTCCTCGCGCAGCAGATGGTCGCGCGCCAGCGCCGATGTGCTGTGACCGCTGCCGGCACGCACCAGCGGGCGCAGTCCGGCAAACACGCTCAGCACGTCCTGCGGGCGCGGCGCTTCCTGCAGGTAGCGCCCGGCGTGTTCGAGCAGGAAATCGATCTCCGCCGGTTGCGCGCGCGGTTCGGCCTCGGCGTCCTCGATCGGCGTGTCGGTGGTGCCGACCAGCAGCCGGTCCTGCCAGGGAATGATGAACAGCACCCGGCCGTCGTCGGTTTTCGGCACCATGACCGCATTGCGGCCGGGCAGGAAGCGCCGGTCCAACACGATGTGCGCGCCCTGGCTCGGCGCCACCACCGCGGCGGCACCCGGTTCGGCCATGCGCCGGATCGAATCGCAGAACACGCCGGTGGCATTAATCACGACCCGCGCGGGGATCTCGTGCTCGGCACCGGTTTCGCGGTCGCGCGCCACCACGCCGGCGACCGGCGTGCCGGCGCCGCCCGTGCGCAGCAAGCCCGTCACCTGGCAGTAGTTGATCATGGTGGCGCCATGATCCCAGGCGCTGGCCGCCAGGCAGACCGCAAGGCGGGCGTCGTCGAACTGGCCGTCGTGATAGCGCACGCCGCCGCGCAGATTCTCGCTGCGCAAGCCCGGCAGTTCACGGCGGGTTTCCGCCGCGTCGAGCCGCCGCGAGCGCCCGAGGCTGGCACGCCCGGCGAGGCGTTCGTAGACGCCGAGGCCGAAGCCGTAGTACATGCTTTCGCCGCGCTTGTAAGTGGGGATGACGAAAGGCTGCTCGGAGGACAGATGCGGGGCGTTGGCCAGCACGCGCCCGCGTTCGCGCAGCGCGCCCATCACCAGTTTCAGGTTGCCCTGGCGCAGGTAACGCACGCCGCCGTGCAGCAGCTTGGTGCTGCGGCTGGAGGTGGCCTGGGCGAAATCGTCGCGTTCCAGCAGCAAGGTTTCGTAACCGCGCGTGGCGGCGTCGAGCGCAATGCCCAGCCCGGTGGCGCCGCCGCCGATCACGATCATGTCCCAGGGGGTGCGGCGGGCGGCGAGCCGCGCAATGGCTTCGTCCCGATTCATGGCAGCACCTCGTCTCTATTCATAAATGTTCCTGTCATGGCTGTGCCCAGCCCTTGGAGCGCCCCACCGCGCGATCCCAGCCGCCACGCAGGTCGTCGATCTGCCCATGCCCCATCGAAGGCTCGAACACGCGCTCGACCTGCCACTGCGCGGCGATCTCGTCGAGCCCGCTCCAGTAATTCACCGCCAGGCCGGCCAGGTAGGCGGCCCCCAGCGCGGTGGTCTCGGTAACCTTGGGGCGCAGCACCGGCACCCCCAGCAGATCGGCCTGGAATTGCATCAACGTGTCGTTGACGGTGGCACCGCCGTCCACGCGCAGTTCGGTGAGGGTGAGGCCGGCGTCGGCCTGCATCGCGGTGATGAGATCGGTCACCTGGTAGGCGATCGATTCCAGCGCGGCGCGCGCCAGATGGCCCGCCGTGGTGCCGCGTGTGATGCCGTGGATGGCGCCGCGCGCGTACGGGTCCCAGTGCGGCGCGCCGAGGCCGACGAAGGCCGGCACCATATAGACCCCGCCGTTGTCGGGCACGCTCGCCGCCAGACTTTCCACTTCGGACGCGCTGCGGATGAGGCCGAGGCCGTCGCGCAGCCATTGCACCACCGCGCCGGCGATGAAGATACTGCCTTCGAGCGCATAGCTCGGGCGCCCGGCGATGCGCCACGCCGTGGTGGTGATCAGGCGGTTGTGCGACGGAATCGGCGTCTCGCCGGTGTTCATCAGCATGAAGCAGCCGGTGCCGTAGGTATTCTTCACCATGCCGCGCCGGGTGCAGGCCTGCCCGAGCAGCGCGGCGTGCTGGTCGCCGGCCATCCCCGCGATCGGAATGCGCCCACCGCCCAGCAGGTCGGTGTCGCCATACACCGCGCTGGAATCGCGCACCTCGGGCAGCATCGCGCGCGGCACCCGCATCACCGCGAGCAGCTCGTCGTCCCATGCCTGCTGCGTGATGTCGAACAGCAGCGTGCGCGACGCGTTGGTCGCGTCGGTGACGTGCAGCGCGCCGTCGCTCAGCTTCCACAACAGCCAGCTGTCGACAGTGCCGAACGCCAGCTCGCCCGCCTCGGCGCGGCGCCGCGCATCGGGCACGTTGTCGAGGATCCAGCGCAGCTTGGTGCCGGCGAGATAGGCATCGAGCACCAGGCCGGTCTTGCGCTGGAACAGCGCTTCGTGGCCCGCCGCGCGCAGTTCGTCGCACAGGCCTGCGGTGCGCCGGTCCTGCCACACGATCGCGTTGTAGATCGGCTGCCCGGTGCGGCGGTCCCACACAACCGTGGTCTCGCGCTGGTTGGTGATGCCGATCGCGGCGATGTCGCGCCCCGACAGTCCGGCGCTCGTGATCGCCTCGGCGGCAACGCCGATCTGCGACGACCAGATCTCGTTGGGATCGTGTTCGACCCAGCCCGGCTGCGGAAATATCTGCCGGAACTCCTTTTGCGCGATGGTTTTGATCTGCCCCGCGTGATCGAAAACGATCGCACGGGAACTGGTGGTGCCCTGGTCGAGGGCAAGCACGTATTTCATCTTCTTCTCCGGTTGTGAGCCGTGAGCGACCCTGGTTTCAATCAGGCGGATGCAAGTGTGCTGGCAGTGATTTGATAGAAGCGTTGATGGATTCAGTGCGTCCGTGACACAAGCATGTCGATGCCGCCTGGCGACAGAATGTCTGGAGTCATGCTAACACGCCGGATTTTGCCCCCCACTCGGAGCCCATCGACCTGCTTACATGAAGCAGGCTAAATCCGGCTGGCGGTTTGCCGCATGACGTTGGCGGCAAACCGCATCGCCTGCTTGACAGGCGACGGCAGCGGTGCGCCGCCGTGCTCGACGGCGGTCTGCGCGTGCAGGGCTTCGTCGGTTTTCATCTGCTCGACGACGGCGCGGCTTTTGGCGTCGGATTCCGGCAGCTTTTGCAGGTGGCCGTCCAGGTGCGCTTCGACCTGGCGTTCGGTTTCGGCGAGAAAGCCGAGATTCCACTTGTCGCCCAGCATGCCCGCCACCACGCCCATGCCGAAGGCGCCGCCGAACCACAGCGGATTGAGCAGGCTCTTGCGGCCGCCGAGCTCAACGATGCGTTGCTCGCACCAGGCGAGATGGTCGGTTTCCTCGCGCGCGGCCTGTTCGAGCTCGGCGCGCACTTTTTCATTTTTCGCGGTGAGCGCCTGGCCGGCGTAGAGCGCCTGCGCGCACACCTCACCGACATGGTTGACGCGCATCAACGCGGCGGCCTGGGCTTTATCTGCTTCGCTCATCTCGGCTTCGGGGCCGGTGCCAGGATACGGACGCGCGGCGTGGGGGCTGGCGAAGACGGTGCGCAGGCCGAGGTCGAAGGTGGTGATGATCTGGTCGAGGCGGTTCATGGTTGATTCCTCAAATTCGATTTCGCTTCAAAGTTGGCAAGATCGCGAAGGCAAGCCGCAGACAGTGCACATAGCACGGCAAGGCGCGGCCGACAAAGAGATTGCCAACTTTGAAGTGAAATCATTTCACGTAGTAGTTGAAGTTGCTATAGGCCGCTTCGGCGAGCTTGAACCACTGGAACTGGGTATCGCGGAACAGCTTCCACGGGCGGTAGATGGCGGCGAAATCGGGGTTGGTCTTCGCTTCGGACTCATAGAGTTCGAAGGTGGCGCGGCGCGCGGCGAGCATCACGTCCTTGGGGAAAGGATGCAGCTTGACGCCCTGCCCGGCCAGCCGCAGCAGCGCGGGCGGGTTCTTGGCGTCGTATTGCGCGAGCATCAGCTGATTGGCTTCGGCGGTGGCGACCTCGAACGCCTGGCGGTAGGCCTCGGGCAACGCGCGCCAGCTGGCCTGATTGACGTAGAAAGAGAGCTGCGGCCCGCCTTCCCACCAGCCGGGATAGTAGTAGTGCTTGGCGATCTTCTGGAATCCCAGTTTTTCATCGTCGTACGGCCCCACCCATTCGGCGGCGTCGAGCGCGCCGCGCTCCAGCGCCGGATAGATGTCGCCGCCGGGCAGGGTCTGCGGCACCGCGCCGAGCCTGGCCATGATCTGGCCACCGATACCGGGGATGCGCATTTTGAGGCCCTTGAGGTCGGCCATCGACTTGATCGGCTTGCGAAACCAGCCGCCCATCTGGGTGCCGGTGTTGCCGCCGGGAAACTGCACTACGTTGTATTTCGCATAGAGCTTTCTCAGCGCCTCGATGCCGCCGCCGGCGTACATCCAGGCGTTTTGCTGGCGCGCGGTGAGGCCGAAGGGCACGGCGGTATCGAAAGCGAGCGCGAGATTCTTGCCGACGTAGTAGTAGCCGGCCGAGTGGCCACATTCTGCGGTGCCGTTGCCGACCGCGTCGAGCACCTGCAGGCCGGGCACCAGTTCGCCGCCGGCAAAGACGCGGATCTGGAATTTTCCGCCGGTGAGCGCGGCGACGCGCTTCGACAGGGTTTCGGCTGCGCCGTAGATGGTGTCGAGACTTTTGGGAAAGCTCGACGCCAGCCGCCAGCGGATGGCGGGGAGGTCGGCGGCCTGCGCGGCCAGGGGCAACATCGCGGCGACGCCTGCGCCGGCCAGGAAATCTCGTCTTTGCATGGTTGGCCTCGGGTTTTGGTGATTATACGAGGCTGCTTATGGAAACCCGGAACACGCCCGCATTCGTCGTTCCGGGGTCAGCCGGAACCCATCTGTCCGGAATGATTTTCTGGGCCGTCTGCAGACACCTTCTTTCCGATCAACACGCCGGCCACGATCGCCGCCGGAGCAATCGCGCCCTGGCAGGCGTCCCTACGCAGGAGCGGCGTCCACGCCGCGATTTTCGTACAGGTGTAATCATCCCGGCATCGGGCCGGGACGACCCGCCTGCAGGCGGGGCACACCGCCTGAGCGACGGCTTGCGGGGGCTGATGGCCAATTGCCGCCGCGTGTTAAAATCCTGCCTTTTCCAGCCTGCCGACAGCCATGTTCAACCGCCAAGACACCCTCGCCAAGACCGATCCCGACCTGTGGGCTGCGATCCAGAAAGAAGACCAGCGCCAGCAGGATCACATCGAGCTGATCGCGTCGGAAAACTACACCAGCCCGGCGGTGATGGAAGCACAGGGCTCGCAGCTCACCAACAAGTACGCCGAAGGCTATCCCGGCAAGCGCTACTACGGCGGCTGCGAATACGTGGACATCGTCGAGCAGCTGGCGATCGACCGGGTGAAGGCGCTGTTCGGCGCCGAAGCCGCCAACGTGCAGCCCAACTCTGGTTCGCAGGCCAACCAGGCGGTGTTCTTGGCGTTCCTCAAGCCCGGCGACACCATCATGGGCATGAGTCTGGCCGAAGGCGGCCACCTCACCCACGGCATGGCGCTCAACATGTCCGGCAAATGGTTCAACGTAGTGGCCTACGGCTTGAACGAAAAAGAAGAAATCGACTACGACAAGATGGAAGCGCTGGCGCGCGAGCACAAGCCGAAGCTGATCATCGCCGGCGCCTCGGCCTACGCGCTGCGCATCGACTTCGAGCGCTTCGCGAAAATTGCGAAAGAGATCGGCGCGATCTTCCTGGTCGACATGGCCCATTACGCGGGTTTGATCGCCGCGGGCGTCTACCCCAACCCGGTGCCGCATGCCGACGTGGTGACCTCGACCACCCACAAGACCCTGCGCGGCCCGCGCGGCGGCATCATTTTGATGAAAGCCGAGCACGAGAAGGCGATCAACTCGGCGATTTTCCCCGGCTTGCAGGGCGGCCCGCTGATGCACGTCATCGCCGGCAAGGCGGTGGCGTTCAAGGAAGCCTCGTCCAAGGAATTCAAGCACTACCAGGAGCAGGTGATCGCCAACGCGCTGGTGATGTGCAAGGTGCTGGTCGAGCGCGGCCTGCGCATCATCTCCGGACGCACCGAGAGCCACGTGTTCCTGGTCGACCTGCAGCCGAAGGGGCTCACCGGCAAGGAAGCCGAGGCGCTCTTGGGCCGTGCCCACATTACCGTCAACAAGAATTCCATCCCCAACGACCCGCAGAAGCCCTTCGTCACCAGCGGCATCCGCCTCGGCACCCCGGCGATGACAACGCGCGGCTTCAGGGAACTCGAAGCCGAACAGCTCGCCCACCTGATCGCCGACGTGCTCGACGCGCCGACCGACGAGTCGGTGATCGAGCGGGTGAAGGGCGACGTGGCGAAGCTGGTGGCGCAGTTTCCGGTGTATGGAAATGCGTGAGGCGATAGGGGTTAGGGGAGAGGGGACGCCTGCCACGACCGGCCTCACCTCTCACCCCTCACCCCTTACCCGCTTATGAAATGCCCCTTCTGCGGTTCCCTGGACACCCAGGTCATCGACTCCCGCGTCAATGAGGCGGGCGACGCGATTCGCCGGCGCCGCCGCTGCGCCGACTGCGACAAGCGCTTCACCACGTGGGAAACCGCGGAGCTGCGGCCGCCACAGATCGTCAAGACCAACGGCACCCGCGAGGATTTTTCCGAGACCAAGCTGCGCGAAGGCTTTCGCCGCGCGCTGCACAAACGTCCGGTATCGACCGAGCTGGTCGACGCCGCAGTCGACCGCATCCGCCAGCGCCTCCTGACGCTGGGCGAGCGCGAAATCCCGGCGCGCGAGGTCGGCGAACTGGTGATGACCGAGCTGAAGAAGCTCGACAAGGTCGCCTACATCCGCTTTGCCTCGGTGTACCGCAGCTTCCAGGACGTCGAGGATTTTCGCGACGTCATCCGCGACATCGATCAACCCTAAGGCACCAGGAATGGGTAAGTTGAACATTCCTTGCTTTGAATGCGCGATGGATGCAAAGCACGAAACGCTACCCGATGCCGCTCGCTCGGCAAGGCCCGCAACGCCGCAGACGCGCGAATTCGCCGCACTCCTTCGGGCCGGCGCGTATTTACGCGCATTCCTTTGTCGCACGCTGCTTGTTGTGAATCACACAACGGTGCAGCTTGCTTCGCGGCCTGCACGCAAATACGCGCCGGCGCATGTCCAACTTACCCATTCCTGACGCCTTCGTGTCCCACGCCGCCCGCTTCAGCGCCGCCGACCATGCCCACATGGCGCGCGCGCTGCAACTCGCGGCGCGTGGACTTTGCACCACGCCTCCCAACCCGCGCGTCGGCTGCGTCATCGTCAGCGACGGCCGCGTCGTCGGCGAAGGCTGGCATGAACGCGCCGGCACCCCGCACGCCGAAGTCCATGCGCTGAAAATCGCGGGCGACGCTGCACGCGGCGCGACGGTGTACGTCACGCTCGAGCCCTGCTCGCATCACGGCCGCACCCCGCCGTGCGCCGAGGCGCTGATTCAGGCGGGCGTGGGCCGCGTGGTGGCGGCGATGACCGACCCCAATCCGCTGGTTGCCGGCGGCGGGATTTCGATGCTGACGCTGGCCGGCATCGAAGCCGAGGTCGGGCTGATGGAAGCCGAGGCGCGCGCGCTTAACCCCGGATTCATTTCACGCATGACGCGGGGCCGCCCGTGGCTGCGGCTGAAAACCGCCTCGACGCTGGACGGCAAGACCGCGCTTGCCAACGGCGCCTCGCAGTGGATCACCGGCGAGGCGGCGCGCGCCGACGTGCAAAAACTGCGCGCGCGGGCCTGCGCCATCCTCACCGGAAGCGGCACAGTGCTGGCCGACAACCCGCGGATGAACGTGCGCGACATCGACATCGGGCGGCAGCCGCTCAGGGTCGTGGTGGATTCCGCATTGCGTACCCCTGCGGACGCGGCGATCCTGCCCGCGCTCGTCGCCTGCCACCACGCCGAGCCTCAGCTTCGCGCTGCGCTCGAACGGGCGGGTGCCGAAGTGATCGAACTGCCTGCAGCGGACGGCCGGGTCGACCTCGCAGCCCTGCTGGCGCTGCTCGGACAGCGCGGCGTCAACGAGCTGCACGTCGAGGCCGGCGCGGCGTTGAACGGCGCGCTGCTCGCGGCCGGGCTGGTCGACGAATGGGTGGCCTACATGGCGCCGCTGGCGGTGGGCGACGACGCGCGCGGGCTGTTTGAACACCCGCCGCTCACTACGCTGGCCGACGCCGCACGCTTCAGGCTGGCCGACGTGCGCCAGATCGGCGGCGACCTGCGCCTGACGCTGCTGCCTAATTGAGCGGCTTCAAGGGCCACTTCTCGTCGGCGTCCGGGCGTTACGCCGCGTATCGCCCCGACTATCCCGCCGCGCTGTTCGCCTGGCTCGCCGACCAGTGCGCCGAACGGGCGCTCGCCTGGGATTGCGCCACCGGCAGCGGCCAGGCGGCGCTGGGGCTGGCGCCGCATTTCTGCCGCGTCGTCGCCACCGATGCCTCGGCCGAGCAGATCCGTCACGCTGGGCCGCATCCGCTTGTCGATTATCGGGTCGCGCCCGCAGAGGCCAGCGGCCTTGCCGACTGCAGTGTCGACCTCGTCACCGTCGCCCAGGCGGCGCACTGGTTCGACCTGCCGCGTTTTTACGCCGAAGTCGCGCGCGTGCTGAAGCCCGGCGGCATCGTCGCCCTGTGGGGCTATGGCCGCATGGTGCTGCCGGGGGAGATGGATGCGCAGCTCCAGCGTTTCTATGCCGAAACCGTCGGCCCGCACTGGCCGCCGGAACGTGCGCTGATCGACGACGCCTACCGCAGCCTGGATTTTCCGTTTGCGGAAATCGGGGCGCCGGCTTTTGCGATCGAAGTCGAATGGGCCCTGCCACGTTTGATGGCCTATCTGTCCACCTGGTCGGCAGTGAAGCGTTACCAAGCCGCGCATGGAAACGATCCGCTGCCGGCGCTGATGACCGAACTCGAATCTGGATGGGGACATCCCGACGCGGCGCGGAAGCTGCAGTGGCCGCTGTTCCTGCGGGTCGGCCGGCGTCAGGCCTAAGCGCGCACCGAAAACGCCCCGAACAACCCGCTCAGTTCCCCGCCCACGTCCTGCAGCGGCCGCTCGCGTGACGCGTTCCGGCACAGGGCCGCATCCTGGCAGCCCTGGCTGCGGAAAGCCTGGATGACGTAATGCTTCACCCCGCGCGCGGCCAGATCGTGCGCGAGGCCGACCACCGCCGCATCGGCCAGGAGCGCCGGATGCACCGTGGTGCGGACCTCATGGGCGACGCCCGAGGCCAGCACTTCCCGCAGGCCGGCATGCGCCCGCTCGCCGCTGCCGGCCACGCCGGTGACGCGCGGGTAATCCGCGAACGGCGCCTTCACGTCGAGCCCCACCCAGTCGACCAACTGCAGCGCCGCCGCCAGCCGCTGCGGGTACATGCCGCCGGTGTGCAGCCCGATTTTGAACCCGAGCGCGCGCACCGCGCGCATGGCGTCCAGCAGGCCCGCCTGCGAAGTTGGCTCGCCGCCGGAAAACACGACGCCGTCGAGCAGCCCCTGACGGCGGCGCAGGAACGCTAGCACGTCTTCCCAGGGGATTTCGTTGTCGCCGCGCGGCGGAATCAGGCCGGGGTTGTGGCAATAGCCGCAGCGCCACGGACAGCCCTGGCAGAACACCACCGCGGCCAGCATGCCCGGCCAGTCGCTGGTGGAAAGCGGCGTCAGGCCGCCAACGCGTAGCGTCATAAAGGTTGGCGTAGCGTCATCAGGATTGGCCCAACGCCGTAATCACAGTGCTGAGAGTCAGCCCAGGTTGCAATGGCTTTCGACGAAGTGGCGCCGCTCGCGATGCTCGCTCTTCTTGCCCGTGTTGAAGCTCGTCACCGGGCGGTGATAGCCCATCACGCGGGTCCACACTTCGCAGCGGGTGCGCTCCTCGTCCTTCAGTGCGGCAGCGGTCAGCACTTGGGTCGGAACAGTCAGGTCATTCATTTCAGTCTCCTTGGGGTCAGGCGTTCACAGCACGATTACGGGACAGGGCTTCCTCGTCGCACGTGGGGCAGAACTCGTGCTCGCCGGCGAGGTAGCCGTGCTTGGGGCAAATCGAAAAAGTCGGGGTGATGGTGATGTAGGGCAGGTGGAAGCGTTCCAGCGTGCGGCGCACCAGGTTGCGGCAGGCCGCGGTCGAGGAAATGTTCTCCGACATGTAAAGATGCAGCACGGTGCCGCCGGTGTACTTGCGCTGCAGGTCGTCCTGCAGTTCCAGCGCCTCGAACGCGTCGTCGGTAAAGCCCACCGGCAGCTGCGAGGAGTTGGTGTAGTACGGCGCGTCCAGCGTGCCCGCTTGCAGGATGTCCGGGTAGCGCTTGGCGTCCTCCTTGGCGAAGCGGTAGGTGGTGCCTTCGGCCGGCGTGGCTTCCAGGTTGTACATGTGGCCGGTCTCTTCCTGGAACGCGGCGATGCGGCCGCGGATGTGGTCGAGCAGGCGCACCGCGAATTCGTGGCCCCATGCGGAGGTGATGTCGTGTTCGTCAGCACTGAAGTTGCGGATCATCTCGTTGACGCCGTTGACGCCGATGGTCGAGAAGTGGTTGCGCAGGGTGCCGAGATAGCGGCGGGTGTAAGGGAACAAGCCGTTGTCCATCAGCCGCTGGATTTCCTTGCGCTTGATCTCGAGGCCGTTCTTCGCCAAGTCGAGCAGCGCGTCGAGGCGGCGCAGGAGGCCCGCCTCGTCGCCTTGGTACTCGTAGCCGAGGCGCGCGCAGTTCACTGTCACCACGCCGACCGAGCCGGTCTGCTCGGCCGAGCCGAACAGACCGTTGCCGCGTTTGAGCAATTCGCGCAGGTCGAGCTGCAGGCGGCAGCACATCGAGCGGGTATGGTTCGGCTTCATCTCCGAATTGATGAAGTTCTGAAAGTACGGCAGGCCGTAGCGCGCGGTCATGGCGAACAGCCGCTCGGCGTTTTCCGATTCCCACGGGAAATCCCTCGTCATGTTGTAGGTGGGGATGGGGAAGGTGAACACGCGGCCCTTGGCGTCGCCGGTGGTCATCACCTCGATGTAGGCGCGGTTGATCATGTCCATCTCGACCTGCAGATCGCCGTAGGTGAAGGGCATTTCCGTGCCGCCGATCACCGGCACCTGCTCGCGCAGGTCTTCCGGACAGGTCCAGTCGAAGGTGAGGTTGGTGAACGGCGTCTGCGTGCCCCAGCGCGACGGCACGTTGAGGTTGTAGATCAGTTCCTGGATGCACTGGCGCACCTCGTCGTAGCCCATGCCGTCGTTGCGGATGAAGGGCGCCATGTAGGTGTCGAACGAGGAGAACGCCTGCGCGCCGGCCCACTCGTTCTGCAAGGTGCCCAAGAAGTTGACGATCTGGCCGACCGCACTCGACATGTGCTTGGGCGGCCCCGCCTCGACCTTGCCCGGCACGCCGTTCAGGCCCTCGTGCAGCAGCGTGCGCAGCGACCAGCCGGCGCAGTAGCCCGCCAGCATGTCGAGGTCGTGCACATGCAGCGAACCATCGCGATGCGCTTCGCCGAGTTCAGGCGAATAGACGTGGTTGAGCCAGTAGTTGGCCACCACCTTGCCCGACACGTTGAGGATCAGCCCGCCCAGGCTGTAGCCCTGGTTGGCGTTGGCGTTGACCCGCCAGTCCTGGCGCGACAGGTATTCGTTGATCGACGATTCGACGTCGACCACGGTCTTGCGGTCCTGGCGCAGCTTCTTGTGGGTTTCGCGATAGACGATGTAGGCGCGCGCGGTGGCGAGGTGGTTGGCCGCGATCAGGCTCTGCTCGACCACGTCCTGGATGCGCTCGATGTCGGGCGCCGCGCCGCGCAGGCTATGGATCAGCACCTTCGCCACCTGGGCAGTCAGCAAATCGGCCTCAGCCTCGCCAAACTCACCGCTGGCCTGCCCCGCGCGCAGCAGCGCCGAGCGGATCTTCCCCGCATCGAACTCCGCCCGCTGGCCGTCGCGCTTGACCACCTCGCGCGGCGCCATCGACACCACGCTACCCATCTTCACGTCTGCCATTGCCATCTCCTCGTTTATCTACATTTTGTGTTGGCCACCAACCAACCATACAACATGTAGATAAAACATCAAGGTGATTTTAAGGTTTGCTTGTCCTGTTACACGGCAATCTCAGTAAACACGGGGGAAGCCGATGCGGCCGCTTTTCCTGAAGCCCCTCCGGCGCCGACTTACCGCAACAGCAGCAACGGCACTTTCGACTGACGGATCAGCCTGGTGGTGGTGCTGCCGATCAGGAATTCGCGGATCCTGGAGTGGCCGTAGGCGCCCATCACGATCAGGTCGATGGCGTGCAGGTCACGGTAGGCGCACAGCACCGCCTCGACCTCGCCTGGCAGAATTTCAGCGGTCACGTCGAAGCCGGCGGCTTCCAGATGGGCGCGCGCCCAATCCAGCGATTCCCGCGAATCGGCCTTGTCCTCGCCGACCATCACCACATGGCAGGGCCGGCCGCGCAACAGCGGGCTGCGCGCGACCATGTCGACCGCCTTGCGCGTGGTGGCGCTGCCGTCGAAGGCAATCAGGATGCGCTGCGGCGCGGTGAAGTCGGCGGGAATGACCAGGATCGGGCGATGCAGCGTGCGCACCACGTTTTCCAGGTGACTGCCGATGTGCTCGCCGGCGCTGTCGCCCTGCTCGCCCTGGCGCCCCATGACCAGCAGACGGATCTCGTCCTGGAACTCGAGCAGGGTATCGACCAGTTCGCCGTGGCGCTGGCGGCTGGTGGGATTCGGCACGCCGTCTGCCACCGCGCGCGCCTTGGCGGCGTCGAGCATCAGCCGGCCCTGCTCCAGCGCCACCCTGCTGCGCTGCGCGTCCAGCGCGGCCAACTCCTGCAGCAGGTGTTCGCGGCTGCCCAGCCCGAGATTGCCGCTCAGGTCAGTGGGGACGGGGGTTTCCGAGCGGCCCAGCACGTGCAGGAAGTCGAGCGGGGCATCCATTTGCCGGCTGGCCCAGGCGGCGTAGTCGCACACCGCAAGGGTGATGCTGGAACCATCAATACAAGCCATGACCTGTGTCATCGTCTTCTCCTTTAGTGGCCCATCAAATTATCCACGGCACCGGGCTTGTCGTGCAGCGCGAAGCGGTCGACGATGGTGAAGCTGGCTTCATTGAGGCCGATGACCTCGACCTCGGTGCCTTCGCGGCGGAACTTCAGCACCACCTTGTCAAGTGCAGCAACGGAAGTGATGTCCCAGAAATGCGCCTGGCACAGATCGATCGCCACCTTGTCGACCGCCTCCCTGAAATCAAAGAAGTCGACGAACTTGTCGGCCGAGGCGAAGAACACCTGACCCACCACCTTGTAGGTGCGGGTCGCGCCGTCCTCGCTCAGTTCCGACGTCACGTATTTGTACTGCGCCACCTTGTTGGCGAAGAACAGCGCCGCCAGCAACACGCCGACGAAGACGCCGTAGGCCAGATTGTGGGTGGCGACCACCACCACCACGGTCATGACCATCACGACGCTGGTGCTGGCGGGATGCTTCTTCAGGTTGGCCAGTGAAGTCCAGCTGAAGGTGCCGATGGAGACCATGATCATCACCGCCACCAGCGCCGCCATCGGGATCTGCGCCACCCAGTCGCCGAGAAACACGATCAGCAGCAGCAGGAAGATGCCGGCCGACAGGGTCGACAGCCGCGTGCGACCGCCCGACTTCACGTTGATCACCGACTGGCCGATCATCGCGCAGCCGGCCATGCCGCCAATCAGGCCGGAGGCGATGTTGGCGATGCCCTGGCCCTTGCATTCGCGGTTCTTGTCGCTGGAGGTATCGGTGAGGTCGTCGACGATGGTCGCGGTCATCATCGATTCGAGCAGGCCCACCACCGCCAGCGAAACCGAATAGGGAAAGATGATCGCCAGCGTCTCGAAGGTGAGCGGCACTTCGGGCCAGAGGAAGATCGGCAGGGTATCCGGCAGTTCGCCCATGTCGCCCACGGTGCGGATGTCCAGGTTCATAAACATCGCGAGCGCGGTCAGCACGACGATGGTCACCAGCGGCGAGGGGATCGCCCGCGTCACGTAGGGAAACAGATAGATGATCGCGAGGCCGCCGGCGGTCATGGCGTAGACATGCCAGGTGACGTTGGTCAGTTCGGGCAGCTGCGCCATGAAGATCAGGATCGCCAGCGCGTTGACGAAGCCGGTGACCACCGAACGCGAAACGAAGCGCATCAGCGAACCCAGTTTGAGATAGCCGGCGCCGATCTGCAGCGCGCCGGTCAGGAGGGTGGCGGCCAGCAGGTATTCCAGGCCATGCGTCTTGACCAGGGTGATCATCAGCACCGCCATCGCGGCCGTGGCGGCCGAGATCATGCCGGGCCGGCCGCCGACGAAGGCGATCACCACCGCGATGCAGAACGAGGCGTACAGCCCCACCTTGGGGTCGACCCCGGCGATGACGGAAAAAGCGATCGCCTCGGGGATCAGGGCGAGGGCAACCACGATGCCGGCCAGGAGATCCCCGCGAATGTTGGAGAACCAGTTTTGTCGGATTGAGTTGATCATTCTGCTGCCAGTCAAAATGCGCCACGCGGGCCACGCTCCGCCGGAAGACGGGCGTGGCCATGCGCAAAAGTTGGGAGGTGCGACGAATCGTGCCGAACCGCACATCGGGCACGAAAAAACGATAGAGGAAACTGCGTGAAGGGCGTTACATCGGACGCGCGTCGCTCGATATTGGCGTTGACAGCCGGCCATTATCCCGTCATCGACCATTCCCTGTCCAGAAATGAGCTTTTCCAACTGCCTTAGGCCATCGAATCGGCATCCAGCGTGAAACTGGCCATCTGGGTCGAGGCACCGCGTGTCGGGTGGCACTCGCCGATATCGTGGAACGCAACAGAATAGGCATGGCGCGCCGCAACCCCGCAGGCCCAGCGGCGGAATTTGGGACGGTCCCACTCGAAGCGGTGATCCGGGTGGCGGAATGCCCCCGGGTTCATGCCGTGCACCACGTTGTATTCCTGATTCGGGGTCGTGATCAATATGGTGCGGGGCCGATAGCAGCCGAACACTGCGCGCTCGACCAGGCTGAGCCGGCCCGGGTCGATATGCTCAATCGTTTCCAGCATGACGGCCGCATCGAATCCGCGCAGGCCGGGGTCGACGTCGGTGAACGATGCGTGCATCACCTGGATGCGCCCCGGCGGGGCGAGCGGGTCGAGATGCAGCGCCTCGCGCGCCGCGTCAAGCGCAGCAAGCGAAATGTCGATCCCGACGATGCGGCTGAACTGTGCCTGATCGGCCAGCCTGGCCACCAGCACCCCTTCGCCGCAGCCCAGGTCGAGCACGCTGCGCGCACCGCTGCCGAGCAGGGCATGGGTGATCGCGGCCAGACGCGCCTCATGCAGGGGCGTCGGCAGGCCGGCGGCATCGCCATGCTCGTCTGCCCGCAGCGCTGAATCGAATTCGGGTTTCATTGCGAAAAGCGACGCGACGGATCGCAGGTGTGCGAGGCGCGCGGCGGGCAGGTTTGATTCCGTTTCGCTGTTGGCATGATTCGTCTCCTGATCCCGATATCGTTCCTTGCGCCTGGACTGGAAAACCTGTGCCGCATTCGCTTCGGCGTTGCCGCCTGCGAAGCGGAGCGTGGCGGCGGCATGCCCCGAATCTTACCGACACCCTGGGGTGATTGGGTACAATCCGAGGCTACACAACGCTGGCAACGACACGGCGCGGCGTGAAGGCGACACCCATTTTGTCGCCTCCACGCAGGCCTGAAGCGCGGAGCAGGGATCGTTCCACCGCGCCACAACATCGGGCAATGCCGCGCCGGTCTGGGCCGCTTACAGCAATCGCAAGGATCCGTATGAAACGAGTAGATGATTTCCGACTGCGCTTCGGCAAGCAGGAACTGGTTCCGATCATCATCGGCGGCATGGGCGTGGACATCTCGACCGCCGAACTGGCGCTCGAAGTGGCGCGCCTCGGCGGCATCGGCCACATCTCCGACGCCATGGTGCAGACCGTGTCCGACACCCGCTTCGACACCAAATTCGTCAGCCAGAAGCTGAAGCAATACAAGGCCAACGTCGCCAGCAGCGACAAGTCCGGCGTGCACTTCAACCTCGCCGTGCTCGAAGAGGCCACGCGCAACCACGTGGGCCAGGCGATGGAGGCCAAGCGCGGCGACGGGCTGATCTTCATCAACTGCATGGAAAAGCTCACCATGAATGCGCCGCGCGAGACGCTGCGCATGCGCCTGTCCGCCGCGCTCGACGCCGGCATCGACGGCATCACGCTGTCCGCCGGCCTGCATCTCGGCTCGTTCGCGCTGATGGAGGACCACCCGCGCTTCCGCGACGCCAAGCTCGGCATCATCGTCTCCTCGCCGCGCGCGCTGGCGATGTTCCTGCGCAAGAACGCCCGGCTGCAGCGCCTGCCGGACTACATCGTGGTGGAAGGACCGCTCGCCGGCGGCCATCTCGGCTTCGGCATCGAGGACTGGTGGAAATACGATCTGCACACCCTGGTCAACGAAGTGCTCGCGTTCCTCAAGGCCGAGCACCTCGACATTCCGGTGATCGCCGCCGGCGGCATTTTCACCGGCAGCGACGCCACCGCCTTCCTCGAACAGGGCGCGGCTGCCGTGCAGGTGGCCACGCGCTTCACCGTCACCCAGGAGTGCGGCCTGCCGGACAAGATCAAGCAGGAATACTTCAAGGCCAGCGAGGACGACATCGAGGTCAACACCATCTCGCCCACCGGCTACCCGATGCGCATGTTGAAGGGCAGCCCCGGCATCGGCGACGGCATCCGCCCCAACTGCGAGGCCTACGGCTACCTGCTCGACGCCAAGGGCAACTGCGCCTACATCGACGCCTACAACAGCGAAGTGGCGTTGCACCCGGCTGCCAAGAAGATTTCGGTGAAGGACAAGACCTGCCTGTGCACCCACATGCGCAATTTCGATATCTGGACCTGCGGCCATTACACCTCCCGCCTCAAGGACACCACCCGGCGCCTGCCGGACGGCAGCTATCAGGTACTCAGCGCAGAGCAGGTATTCCACGACTACCAGTTCAGCACCGAGCAGAAAATCGCGCTGCCGGACTGAGCGGCGATTCCCCAGCGGCAGCGGGACCCCCGCCGCCATCCTGATCGGTATGGCGGCGCCCGGGCGTGCAGAGCAGCTGGCACGCCGGCTTGTGCGACAACCTCGGACGCCGCTTATCCCGATATCGGCGCCTGTCCGCCGTGCGCGCCAAAGCGTGCCTGCTGACGTTTTGGCGGCCGACAATCACGGCAAACACCCTGCGGGTGTTCACCCACCCTGCCTAAACGCCTACAATGCCGGGTCTTACTGGCTGGCCTTTAATCTGCAATGTTCACCGGCATCATTCAATCCATCGGCCGCATTCACGAATACGAAGCACGCGGCGCCGATGCGCGCATGGTCATCGCGGGCGGCGGACTGGACTTTTCCGACGTCGCGCCCGGCGACAGCATCGCGGTCAACGGCGTCTGCCTCACCGCGGTCGCACTGACGCCGGACAGTTTCAGCGTCGACGTCTCGGCCGAAACCCTGCGTTGCACCGAAGGCTTCACGCCGGGTGCCGAAGTCAATCTGGAAAAGGCGCTGCGGCTGGCCGACCGCCTTGGCGGGCATCTGGTATCGGGACACGTCGACGGCGTCGGCACGGTGCACCGCTTCGTGCCGGTGGGCGAATCGCACCTGCTGGAAATCGACGCGCCACGCGAGCTTGCGCGCTACATCATCCGCAAGGGCTCGATCACGCTGAACGGCGTGTCGCTGACGGTCAACCATGTCGACAGCGCGCGCTTTGCGCTCAACCTGATCCCGCACACGCTGGAGATGACGACGCTCAAGCACCTGCAGGCGGGTAGCCTGGTCAACCTGGAAGTCGACATGATCGCGCGCTACGTCGAGCGCCTGGCCCAATTTACGAACACAACGGACAAAGACTGATGAGCCTCGCCTCCACCCTGGAAATTATCGAAGAGCTGAAAGCCGGCCGCATGGTCGTGCTGGTCGACGAGGAAGACCGCGAAAACGAGGGCGATCTCGTCATGGCCGCCGAGCACGTCACCCCCGACGCGATCAACTTCATGGCCAGGTACGGGCGCGGCCTGATCTGCCTGACGCTGACCGACGACCGCTGCCGCCAGCTGGGCCTGAAGCAGATGGTGTCCGACAACCAGACGCCGCACGGCACCGCGTTCACCATCTCGATCGAGGCGGCCGAAGGCGTGACCACCGGCATTTCGGCGGCCGACCGCGCGGTCACCATCCAGGCCGCGGTGAAGCATGACGCCAAAGCCACCGACATCATCCAGCCCGGCCACATCTTCCCGCTGCGCGCGCAGCCCGGCGGCGTGCTGGTGCGCGCCGGCCACACCGAGGCCGGCTGCGATCTCGCCGGGCTGGCGGGCCTGGTGCCCGCTTCCGTCATCTGCGAAATCCTCAAGGACGACGGCACCATGGCGCGCCTGCCCGACCTGGTGCCGTTCGCGCAGGAGCACGGCCTGAAGATCGGCGCCATCGCCGACCTCATCCATTACCGCAACCAGACCGAAAGCCTGGTCGAGCGCGCCGCCGACCGCCTGATCCAGACCGTCTACGGCGCCTTCCGCCTGATCGCCTACCGCGACAAGTGCGCCGGCGAAACCCACCTCGCGCTGGTCAAGGGCGAGATCCATGCCGACCACGAAACCCTGGTGCGCGTGCACGAACCGCTGTCGGTGATGGACTTTCTCGACGTCACCGGCGGCGGCCACTCGTGGCCGATCATGGGCGCGATGGAACGCATCGCCGAGTCGCAGTCTGGCGTCATCGTGCTGCTGCATCGCCCGGAGACCGCCGATGCCTTGCTCGAGCGCATCAACCCGGCGCCGGTCGCCAGCCGCAAATACGACCTGCGCGACTACGGCATCGGCGCGCAGATCCTGCGCGACCTCGGCGTCGGCAAAATGAAGCTGCTGGCCAGTCCGCGCAAGATGCCTGCGATGGACGGCTTCGGGCTGGAAGTCACCGGCTATTCTGAAAAAGCATGACCCAATAAAAAGGATCGCACCATGGGAACCACCGACAACATCACCGAACTCGACCCCGTCTATCAGGGCGCAGGCCTCAAGGTCGGCATCGTCATGAGCCGCTTCAACCGTGACATCTGCGAAGGCCTCTTGTCGGCCTGCGAGCTCGAACTGGCCCGCCTCGGCGTTGCCAAGGAAGACATCCTGCTGGTGGATGTGCCCGGCGCGCTGGAGCATCCGCTGGTGCTGCAGAAAATGGCGCAATCCGAAAAGTTCGACGCGCTGGTCGCCATCGGCGCAGTGGTGCGCGGCGATACCTACCACTTCGAGATCGTGTCGAACGAATCCGCGCGCGGCATTCTCGACGTTCAGCTGGAGACCGGCATGCCGATTGCCAACGCCATCCTCACCGTCGACACCGAGGAGCAGGGCCACGCCCGGATGGCCGAAAAAGGCCGCGATGCCGCGCGCGTGGCGGTCGAGATGACCAACCTGCTGAAACGCCTCTGAGATGGCCGGCTCCCGCAAAATCGCCCGCGAATTCACCCTGCAAGGCGTATACGCCTGGCTGGTCGGCGGTGCCGACGTCACGCTGATCATCGCCAACCTCAAGGACGACGAGCAGTTCAAGCGCGCCGACGAAACCTATTTCCGCACCCTGATCCACGGCGTGCTGAAAGAAGAGGACATGCTGAGCTCACGAGTCAGCCCCCTGCTCGACCGCCCGCTCCCCGAACTGTCTCCCATCGAGCGCGGCATCCTGCTCATTGGCGCCTATGAACTGCTGCACTGCCCGGACGTGCCGTGGCGCGTCGCCATCAACGAAGGCGTCGAACTCGCCAAGAAATTCGGCGGCACCGACGGCCACAAGTACATCAACGGCGTGCTCGACAAGCTGGCGCAGGATGTGCGTGCGGTGGAAATTGCGGCGGCGAGGGGTAAGGCGTAAGGCGTGAGGAAGGCGTGCTGGCGACCGCACAACCTCACCCCTCACCCTTAACCCCTCACCTCTCACGCCCCATGGAATTCGACCTCATCGGCCGCCACTTCACCCGCGCCACCCCCGGCGCGGTGCTGGGCGTGGGCGACGACTGCGCGCTGCTGGCGCCGACGCCGGGCATGCAGCTGGCGGTGTCGTCCGACATGCTGCTCGAAGGCCGCCATTTCTCGCCGCAGGACAGTCCCGCCGGCATCGGCCACAAGTCGCTGGCGGTGAACCTGTCCGACCTCGCCGCAATGGGAGCGACGCCGCGCTGGGCGACGCTGTCGATCGCCCTGCCGGAAGCCGATGACGCCTGGCTCACCGCCTTCGCGCGCGGCTTTTTCCGCATGGCCGACCAGCACGGCATCGAGCTGGTCGGCGGCGACACCACGCGCGGCGCGTTGACGATCAGCATCACGGTCATCGGCGAAGTGCCGCCCGGCCAGGCGCTGCGCCGCGACGGCGCGCAGGCCGGCGACGACGTCTGGGTCTCCGGCACGATCGGCTCGGCAGCGCTGGCGCTGGCCTACCGCCAGGGGCGTCTGTTCATGGAACAGATCGACGCCGCCAAGGTATTGCCCGCGCTCTACCTGCCGACGCCGCGCGTCGCGCTCGGCATCGCGCTGCGCGGCATCGCGTCCAGCGCGATCGATATTTCTGACGGTCTGCTGGCCGATCTCGGGCATATCCTGCAACGCTCGCAGGTCGGCGCCGCCCTCGAATTCGCCGCGCTGCCGACGCTGCCGGTGGCGCAGGCCTATCTGCATGAAAAAGTCGCGGTGGGCTGCGTGCTGGCGGGCGGCGACGACTACGAGCTCTGCTTCACCGCGGCGCCGGACAAGCGCGACGCGGTGGCAGCCGGCGCGCAATCCGCCGGCGTCGCTGTGACGCGCATTGGCCGCATCACCGCCGAATCCGGGCTGGCGGTCATCGACGCCGACGGCCAGCCCCTGCCCATCGACCACACCGGCTATGACCACTTTGCGGCCTGACCTCAAATTCCTGTTCGCGCATCCGGCGCACCTGATCGCATTCGGCTTCGGCAGCGGGCTTGCGCCCAAAGCGCCTGGCACCGTCGGCACCCTGCTCGGCCTGCCGCTGTACTGGCTGGTCGTCGCCACAGCGCCCGACCTGCCGAACCAGATCATTCTGCTGATTGCCGCCTTCCTGCTCGGCGTCTGGGCCTGCGGCCGCACCGGGCGCGCGCTCGGCGTCGCCGACCACGGCGGCATGGTGTGGGACGAGATCGTCGCCTTCGCGCTGATATTGCTGTTCACCCCGGCCGGCTGGCTGTGGATGGCGCTGGCCTTTGCACTGTTCCGCCTGTTCGATATCCTGAAACCCTGGCCGATCCGGCTTGCCGACACCCGCCTGAAAAACGGCTTCGGCGTGATGTTCGACGATCTTCTGGCGGCGGGTTACGCGATCGCCGCCCTGAAAGGACTGCAATGGCTCGTGTAAGCGAAGAAGAACTGCACCAGCTCGCCACCGAACTCGCCGACAAGCTCGTCGCGCGCGGCTGGATGCTGGCCACCGCCGAATCCTGCACCGGCGGCTGGGTCGGGCAACTGCTCACTTCGCTGCCCGGCAGCTCGCACTGGTACGAGCGCGGCTTCATCACTTATGCCAACGCCGCCAAAATCGAGATGCTCGGTGTGCCGGAAGAGATTCTGGACAGCCACGGCGCCGTCTCCGAGGAAACCGCCTGCGCGATGGCAGCCGGTGCGCTGGCCCACAGCCACGCCCAGGCAGCACTCGCCATTTCCGGCATTGCCGGCCCCGGCGGCGGCACCCCGCAAAAACCCGTCGGCCTGGTCTGCTACGGCTGGGCGCTGGCAGACGGCACGCTCATGTCGTCCATCTGCCGCCTCGATGGCGACCGCGAGGAAATCCGCTCGCGCGCAGTGGCCGCAGCGCTGCGCGGCTTGATCGAACTGATCGGATAGATACAAGATTCAAGGCTCAAGATTCAAGAAAAACGCAGGCGGGCCACGGCAGAAATTTCTTGAACCTTGAACCTTGAACCTTGAACCTTGAACCTTGATTCTTGCATCTTGATTCTTTAATAAAACGCCCACGCCGCGAACGGCTCGATCTCGTCGCGATTCAATAGCATCAACTGAAAGGCGTTCGGATTAAGGGCATGGTCCGGCGTGGTGTCGACGTGGAGCCGCTGCAGCACGTAGCCGAGCAGCGCGCGCCGCACGTTCACCTCGATGACCGCCCCGTTTGCGCCGTAGTCCAGCAGCAAGCTCTCGCGCATTGCCGCATCGAGGCCACTGTGCGGCGCAAGCTTCAGGCTCACCTGCTCCACCCAATCATCGTCGTATTGCTCGCCGGATTCGGCCGGCAGGTCCAGGCACTGCGCCTCGGTCATGCGCGACAGCACGAAGTCGCGGAAATCGCAGGTGTCCTCGCTGTAGGCCCGCAGATGCCAGCGCAGCCCGGTATTGACCAGGGTATGCGGCTCCAGCACGCGCGCCGCGCCGCTCTCGCGACTGGACAGGGAACGGTAGCTGACGCGCAGTTTGCGCCGCCCGTGAATCGCGCGGGTGATCTGCGCCAGGGTGTGCTGGCCGGGCAGGCGGGTGGGCAACGGCAGCGACGCGGTCGGCAGGCCATAGATCAGATCACCCCCGTACGGCCCGTTCGCCACCGCCAGATTGGCCGCGATGACCGGCAGCACCGCGGCGGGCGCGAGGTCGGCAAAGACGGCGCTGAAGCCCTCCCCGGGCACGAAGCCGAACACGCTGTGGTTGTAGACGAGGTTGCCCGGCGCCAGATCGCCATAGAGCTTGAGATCCTTGGTCGCGGCCGGGTCGGACAGGCCAAAGGCGCGGGCGACGTCGCTGCGGGTGACCACGCCGGTGTACCAGGCCATGACCTCGATGTATTGCAGCCGCTGGCGCGTCGCCCACTTCACGTCCAGGCGCATTTTTTCTTTTGAAAACATATTCTTCGCTCCGGGCTGGCCGTTGTTGCGAAAATTATAGGGGCGGGGCAGGCCGAATACAAACAATTACGTCATACATTTTATGTAGGTGATATTTTTTATTGACATAAGCAAATATACAACCTAAAGTTCGTCCATCCCAACCCATTCAGGAGACGCAACATGGCCACCCCCAGCACCATGACCGAAGACAAGATGAAGGCGCTCAGCGCCGCGCTGAGCCAGATCGACAAGCAGTTCGGCAAGGGCTCTGTGATGCGCCTGGGCGACCACGACGTCTCGCGCGACATCCAGACCGTCTCCACCGGCTCGCTCGGCCTCGACATCGCGCTCGGGGTCGGCGGCCTGCCGCGCGGCCGCGTGGTCGAAATCTACGGACCGGAATCGTCCGGCAAGACCACGCTTACGCTGCAGGTGATCGCCGAAATGCAGAAAATGGGCGGCACCGCGGCCTTCATCGACGCCGAACACGCGCTCGACCCCAGCTACGCCGGCAAGCTCGGCGTCGACGTCGACAACCTCCTGGTCTCGCAGCCCGACACCGGTGAACAGGCGCTGGAAATCGCCGACATGCTGGTGCGCTCCGGCTCGGTCGACGTGGTGGTTATCGACTCGGTCGCCGCGTTGACCCCCAAGGCCGAAATCGAAGGCGAGATGGGCGACTCGCACATGGGCCTGCAGGCACGATTGATGAGCCAGGCATTGAGGAAGCTCACCGCCAACATCAAGCGCACCAACACCCTGGTCATCTTCATCAACCAGATCCGCATGAAGATCGGCGTCATGTTCGGCAGCCCCGAAACCACCACCGGCGGCAACGCGCTCAAGTTCTACGCCTCGGTGCGCCTCGACATCCGCCGCATCGGCGCGATCAAGAAGGGCGACGAAATCGTCGGCAACGAAACCAAGGTCAAGGTCGTCAAGAACAAAGTCGCGCCGCCGTTCAAGGAAGCCTTCTTCGACATCCTCTACGGCCAGGGCATCTCGCACGAGGGTGAAATCATCGAACTCGGCGTCCTCCACAAGTTCATCGACAAATCCGGCGCCTGGTACGCCTATAACGGCGAAAAGATCGGCCAGGGTAAGGACAACGCGCGCGAATACCTGAAGGAACATCCGGAAATCGCGCAGGAAATCGAAGCCAAGGTCCGTGAGGCCGTCGGCGTTCCCAACCCGGCCGGCGAAAGTGAAGCCGTCGCCTGAACCCGGCGACCTGCGCGAGCGCGCCCTGGGCCTGCTGGCGCGGCGCGAGCATAGCCGGATCGAGCTCATCCGCAAGCTCGAACGCGCAGGCTTTAGCCGCGACGACATCGACCCCCTGCTTGACGCCTTCGAGGCGAAAAACTGGCTCTCCGACCGCCGCTTCGCCGAAAGCTACGTCGCCGACCACCGCGCCCGCGCCGGCAGCATCAAGCTCGCCTACGACCTGCGCCAGCGCGGCGTCGGTGACGGCATCATCGAATCGGTATTGGGTGACCATCGCGACAGCGAACTCGATCGCGCGCGCGAAGTGTGGCAGAAGAAATTCGGCACGGCGCCCGCCGACATGGCCGAGAAAGCCCGGCAGATACGCTTCCTGCAAAGCCGGGGGTTCACATCAGAGGTGATTCGACGCGCGATTTCGGACGGAAATGACTGAGCCAAGACCGGCGCGAAAAATAGTGATTAACTTCAACCAAGCTATGCTTGTATAGCGCCATTTCAAGGAGCCGCCATGTTAGCGATTCGCTTGCCGGAAGACATCGAAGCCAGGCTGGATAATCTGGCAAAGCGCACGGGACGCAGCAAGACGTTTTATGCCCGCGAAGCCATTCTGGAATACCTGGAAGACATGGAAGACCTCTACCTGGCCGAGCAAGTCGTGCGTCGCCTGGACAGCGGCGAAGAGCAAAGCCGCCCTTTAGAGGAAGTGGAGGCGAGATGGCGACAAACTACGAAAACGGGAATCTAGAGGCCACAAACGCAAACGGGCGCCCCTGGCGCCCGTTTGACGTTGAAAAATGCTTCAAGCCGCTATTTGCTCAAAGGAGAATTGCGGAATATCCGCACGATCCCGCGCGTGCTCGACGGTGATGCCGCAAACATTGCCCTCCGCGTCCAACTCCAGCAGGGTGTTTTCATCCAGATCCCGACTCTCGCTCACGGCAGTTGGTTTGAATTCGATGTAAAGCGTATCGGTGTCCTGAAAGTATTTAATCTTCATGGCACATATCTCCGATCAAAAAATGCGTTGTGCACGGTCTCTCTATCCGGCAACAGGATCACCCGCAAATACTTACCCTCTGCTTCTGGAACGGCAGCCCAACGGCGAATCCGCCCATCCGCCTGGATCACTTCCTGTTCCGGGCGATCAATCACGCGCTGAATCCATTCCAGCTTGATCGAGGCCCGATCCGGCCGTTGCCGCATGGACAAGAAATACTGGGTAAATTCCACACGGGCAGTGTAGCAAATAAGTGATCAGACCGTGGCCCTAGCGAGCGCCCTCGCGTTTATTTATCCGCCCCCCGCCCGCGCGCCCGCGGGGTCAGGTCTAGCAAAGTTGCACATCAACCCCCTCCCCTGACAATCCGACCCACCGTCGTGAAATGCACCCCGAAGTAGCTCGCGATTTTCTGATAGGAATACGTCCCTGTCGCATAAGCCATTACGATTGCCGCATTTCTGTCTTGCGCAGCTTGCTCGATTTCCTGCAAGCTGCGTGGTGGCGGGCGCCGCTGGGTAGCAGGAATCTGAATGTCGTCCCGTTTGCCAGCTTGCATGCAAGCCTGCATGCGCTGCACAAATTGCTCATCGCCCAGGTAAACCTGTCCCTTGAGACTTGACCAGGGCGATTCGGCGTTGATGCCTTCCGCCACAAATTTGGCGTAACGCGTTTGGGCCAGGCCGCGCTGTTCGGCGAAGTGCGCCAGCAATCCATCGACCGCAAGCCAGGGCTGCGGGGGTTCCGCGCCGACACTTGCCCGGTAGCTGCTCCAGGGCCAGTCAGCCGGGGCTTTAACCATTCCGGCGCGAACGGGATTGAGCACAACATAGCGCGACAACTCCAGCAGATAAGCATCGCCGTCGACCAGAATGGCCTTGAAGCGCCCCTGGAACAAATGGCCCACACGCCGATGCCGACGGTTGCTCGCCTGCGTATACACCCCGTTGAGCTGGCGCATCCCCTTTGAAAGGTTGCCGTCCGGGGTCTGAATCAATAAGTGGTAGTGATTATCCATCAGGCACCAGGCATGGCATACCCAGTTGAACCGGTGAACAACCTGCTCCAGCGTCGAGAGAAACAACCGGCGATCCAGGTCATCGTCGAAAATAGCTTCGCGCCGGTCACCGCGCGCAGTGACGTGGTAAAGCGCATCAGGAAACGCTATGCGAACAGGACGGGACATGCGGGGCAGAATAACAGAGCGCATGCTACCAAGCTAGACCTGACCCCATTTCCCCCCTTTCCCTGTTTCCCCCACAAGCTATGACGTGGTAAAGCGCATCAGGAAACGCTATGCGAACAGGACGGAACATGCGGGGCAGGATAACAGAGGGAATGCTACCAAGCTAGACCTGACCCCTTTTCCCTGACCCTACCAAGCTAGACCTGACCCCTTTTTCCAAGCTCAAGCTAGACCTGACCCCTTTTTCCTGCCCCTGCCACCAGAACGCGACCATAAAAAAACGGGCTCCCGAAGGAGCCCGTTTTAGCTTCGTCATTCGAACCGGGCGAGCCCGGCGTTGAATTAGAAGTTGTGGATCATGCCCAGCGAGATGACCGAGATGTCGCCACCGGCAACCCCAGAACCAACTTGGTCGCTGCTACCGCCGCCGGCGCCGAGGGTGATGTTCTCACCATTGGCATACAGCGCGTAAGCGGTGGTGCGCTTGGACAGTTTGTAATCGGCGCCAACAGTGAATTGCTCGACATCATAGCCAGCTTCGATGGCATCGCCGTCGTATTCGCCTTTCATGTAGTTGGCTTTGAGCACGATGTTGCCCATGGTGTAGGCGGCGCCAACCATCCAAGCGTCGAAGTCGCCAGCCTGGTTAGCTGCAGGAGCAAGAACAACCGTGTTGTCGTCATCCAGCTTGTCGTACTGGGCGACAAACTTCAGGCCGGCCATGGTGAAGCCCGCAGCAGCACGCATGTGCTGACCGAAACCCGCCTTCTCATGACCGTCGCCGTCGCCGTAGCCCAAGCCCAGGAACAAGGGGCCGTTGGCGTAGGTGGCATTCAGGTTGTAAACGCTGCTATCGTCAGCTTCGCCATTATCCATGTCGGTGGAGTAGGCAGCCGCGACGCCGAAACCGCCCATTTCGTACATGTAGACCGCTACGTTCTTGACACGGGTGTCGGAACCGCTGTTCAGCACGTTGCGCGAGTCAGCCATGGTGTCGCCGAACAGGTCAACCTTGCGGCCAACCATCTTCAGCGGGGTGTCGTGGTTGCCCAGCAGCACGGTACCGAAGCCGCCCTTCAAGCCGACGAAGCTGTTGCGGGTGGCGAAGCTGCCGCTCTTCTCGTCCAGGGTGACGCCGGACTCGATCTGCCAAATGGCGGACAGGCCGCCGCCGAGGTCTTCAGCGCCTTTGAAGCCGATGCGGCTGGCGTTGGAGGAAATCTGCACGTCATTGCTACCGGCGCCGGTTGCGGGCTGGTCGTCGAATGCCGACACGGACACGTGCAGCTTGCCGTAGACGTCAACGTTGGCGGTGGCAGCGAAAGCGGGGGCAGCGAATGCGGAAACGATCGCTGCTGCAAGAATCTTTTTCATCATGTCTAAATCTCCTTGGATTGGAATTAAGCGGTTCTAACTCTGCAGAACTGTCCTGCACGAAGATGTGCTTGGGGGACGCAATCGATTATCCAGACTCGGGCCGGACCGGCAAGCAAAGCTGTTGTTTTTTCCGCCTCGCGGCGACAAAAGTGTTGTTTTGTTGCACACGCGCAACAGATGGCAGGCAGTGGCCGGCCAAAGCGCCGGCTTTAAGAGGCGTCGAATCCCTGCGGCCATTTTCGCGAAGTGTGAAACACCCGCAGAATCTCGACCCGCTGTTCCTTGACCCGATAGGGAATGATGTAAGAGAAATGCGGCAATATCAGTTCGCGCGTTCCTGGCACGCGCCCGGGTCGCCCCATGTCGGGATGTCGGGCCAGAAGACGGGTGGACTCATCTACTGCTGAAATCAGCGCAGCGGCAGCTTGAGGATTGTCATGTGCAATATGGGCCGCCTCTTCTTCAAGGTTTCGCAGGGCGCGCCGCAGCCATTTAACCTGCATACTTCTTCAACAGATTCGCCAGGTCGGACGGGGGTGCAAAATCGCCCCGGTCGGCTTCCTGAATTGCCTGCTCGATTTCGCCGACTTGCCAGGCTTCCAGTTCGAGATATCGCGCGATGGCCTCTTCCGCCAGAAACGATTTGGAACGGTGCGTGGCTTGCGCGAGTTTGTCGAGCTTTGCCTTGGTTTCTTCCGGGATGCGTAATGTCAGCACTGTGGTAGCCATGTAATGCCCTCCGTATGACGGTGTATACATGCGCAGCATAGCATGACAAAACGCGTGCTGACGATCGTTTGTGTCGCCGGGTCTGCAGCCTAAGGCGCTGCGTACCAAGGCTACAATGATTTTTTACCCGATCACAAGGAAATGCCCATGCGCTGGGAACGTGGACGCCGCAGTGACAACATCGAAGACCGGCGCGGGATGCGTGTGGGCCGACGCGGCCTGGTCGGCGGCGGCATCGGGACGATTGTGCTGATGCTGGTGGCGCTGTACTTCGGGGTGGACCCGTCGGTGGTGCTGAACCAGACGGGCGGCATGGCGCCTACGCAGGCAGAACAGCCGGCCACGTTCAGCCCGGAGGAGGAGCAGTTGAAGGAATTCATGTCGGTGGTGCTGGCCGACACGGAAGACGTGTGGGGCGCGCTGTTCCAGGGCTCGGGCCAGGCTTACCAGCCGCCCAAGCTGGTGCTGTTTTCCGGCGCGGTGGAGTCGGCGTGCGGGTTTGCCGAGGCGGCGATGGGGCCTTTCTATTGCCCGGCCGACCGCAAGCTGTATCTGGACATGAACTTCTTCAACGATCTGGCGCAGCGCCACGACGCGCCGGGCGATTTTGCGCAGGCCTATGTGGTGGCGCACGAGGTTGGCCACCATGTGCAGACGCTGCTGGGCATATCGGACAAGGTCCACGCGGCACGAAGCCGCGCAGGCGAGGCCGAGGGCAATGCGATGCAGGTGCGGATGGAGCTGCAGGCCGACTGCTTCGCCGGGGTGTGGGCGCACCACGCCAACAAGGCGCGGCAGATTCTGGAACCGGGTGATACCGCGGAAGCGCTGGCGGCGGCGGCCGGGGTGGGCGACGACCGCATGCAACAACAGGCGCGCGGGGTTGTGGTGCCGGAATCCTTCACCCACGGTTCGTCGGAACAGCGGATGCGCTGGTTTAGCACGGGCATGCAAAGCGGCGAGCCGGGGCAGTGCGATACGTTCAAGGCGGCACGGCTGTAAGAATCTTTACGCTTGAAGCTTTCGCGGCTCGCAGGCAGCGCGGCAGACATTTGCCCGCCCAGCCTGGGGCCATGTCGAGACGCCGGCGAAACTTATACAATTATCCTGTCGGCAAATAAAGGCGAACACAGAATGGACTCTCTGGCATTGGAAAGAATCACCGTTAACCCCGCCCAGTGCGGCGGGCGGCCCTGCATCCGCGGGATGCGTATCCGTGTAAGCGATATTCTCGAACTGCTGGCAGCGGGCGAAAGCCGTGAGCAGATTTTGACCGATTATCCCTACCTGGAGACGGAAGACATCACCGCCACCTTGTTGTATGCGGCACGGCAATTTGATCACCCGATTTTAAAAGCAGCCTGACGTGCGTCGCTTTCTGGTCGATGCGCAGTTGCCGCCCGCCCTGGCCAGAAAAATCGCGGCCATGGGCCATGAAGCAGAACATCTACTTGAGTTAGGACTACTCGAATCCAGCCATAGTCAGGTTTGGGACTATGCCCTGGCGAATGGCGCTGTCATCATCACCAAGGACGAGGATTTCGCCATTCGTGCGTCTGTCAGCAAAGCTTCGCCGTCGATTGTTTGGGTCAGGATCGGAAACTGTCCCAACGCAAGATTGCTGGCGTGGTTCGAAAAAGAATTGCCCGCTGTGATCGCAGCGCTCGACGCCGGGAGTTGCCTGGTTGAGATTACAGGGTAATTCCAGCCCCCACTCTTGAACCTCACACCCAGCGCCCGCCGGCCAGCCCCACCATGAAACGCACGCCACCGTAGGCCAGCCACGACAGCATGCGTTGCGGCCAGGGGCGGCGCTGCCAGTCGGCGGGATCGAGCGGGGTGGCCTGGTCGATGACCGGTTGCAGGCGTTGTTGCAGGTCATGCGCGAAGGCCGCGTCATCGACGACGATATTGGCCTCGCGTGCCAGCAGCAGGCTGAACGGGTCGATGTTGCTGGAACCCACGGTCGCCCGCTGGCCGTCGACGATCGCCACCTTGGCATGCAGTTCGCTGGCCTGATGCTCGTAGATTTTCACGCCGGCGGCGAGCAGGTCGCGATACAGGGCGCGCGAGGCCGCCTGGAAAAAGGGATGGTCGGTGTGCCCCTGCACCAGCAGGCGCACCTTCACGCCGCGCGCAGCGGCTTTTTTCAGCAGCTTCCTGAATCGGCGGCCGGGCATGAAATAGGCATTGGCAATCAGGATTTCATCGTGGGCCAGCGCCAGCGCGGTGAGGTACACACGCTCGATATCGCGACGATGGGCGAAGTTGTCGCGCACCACGAAGGCGGCGCGCATGTGACCGTTTGTCGGCCAGGACGGCCTGATCTCCGGTTTACGGCTCTTGTCTGTTTGTAGCTGCGTCAATGCCACCAGCCGCCACAGGCGGCGCACGCTTTGGTGAATCTGGGCCAGCAGCGGCCCCTGCACTTCGACGCTGAAATCGAGGCGCGGCGCGTCGAAGCGCACCGGCTCATAGTCGTCGATGATATTCATGCCGCCGACCAGGGCGATGCGCGCATCGACCACCGCCAGCTTGCGATGCAGCCGTCGCAGGCTGTGCGGGTTGGAACGCCAGCCCCGACCCACCAATGGACGATAGCGCAGCATGCTGACGCCTGCGGTTTTGAGCGCCTCCAGCCAGGCAGCCGGCAGCTCGCGCGACCCCACCCCATCGACCAGCACGCGCACCCGCACGCCGCGCCGGGCTGCGCGCATCAGGGCGTCGCGTACCGCTTCCGCACTGGGGTCGGGGTTGAAAATATAGGTTTCGAGGTGGACTTCGGTGTGCGCGGCGTCGATGGCCGCGATCAGCGCAGGGAAGAATTCGGCGCCGCTTTGCAGCAGCCGCAGCTGGTTGCCGGAAACCGGCTCGGTACCGCGAAACAACAAGGTGCGCCAGCGGCTGCGCGCAGTCATCAGGCCAGTCTGAGTTCGGCGGTCAGCGCGGCGTGGTCGGAAATGCGGTGCCAGGCGTTGCCGGTGTGAACATGCGCGGCCTGGATGCTGAAGCGCCGCACATAGATGCGGTCGAGCTGGAACATCGGCAGGAAGGACGGGTAACTGCGCGCCGACTTGCCGTGGTGGGTTTCGAATACTTCGACCAGCCCGAGCTCATCCTGGAAATAGCGGCCGACGCGCATCTGCCAGTCGTTGAAGTCGCCCGCCAGGATCAGCGGCGCGCCGTCGGGCACCATGGCGCGCACGCGCGCCGCGATCATCGCCAGCTGGCGCTTGCGCCCGCCCTCGGTCAATCCAAGATGCACGTTGATGCAGTGCACCGGCACCTCCATGCCGGGCACCTCGATTTCGCAATGCAGCATGCCGCGGCTTTCGTAGGCATGGGCGGAAATGTCCTCGTTTTCCCAGGAAAGTATCTTGTAGCGCGACAGGATGGCGTTGCCGTGATGGCCCATGTCGTAGACGCAGTTCTTGCCGTAGGCAAACTCGGTGTAGATGTGGCCGGCCAGAAACTCGGTCTGCGGCCGGTTCGGCCAGTGCTGGAAACGGCTGGCGCGCAGGCCATGGCTGCCCTGCACTTCCTGCAGGAAGACGATATCGGTTCCCAGGGTGCCGAGGCGGTCGCGCAGTTCGTGCACGGTCAGCCGCCGGTTGAATTGCGACAGGCCTTTGTGAATGTTGTAGCTGGCGATGTGCAGCGGTGAAGTCATAAGCCGATTATAAGCGCGCGGGCAGCAGGCGAATCGCCGCCGCGTTGCTGGGCGAGAAGCAGCGCTCGGCCGCCTCTTGCCACGGCAGCCACAGGTAGCGCAGATGCTCGCGCGGCGCCAGATTCACCGGCTGCGGCGCGGGCAGCTTGAGGCCGAACACGTGCTCAGTGTTGTGGGTGATGCCGGGCGCATAGCGGTGGCGCCAGCGCGCGTAGATCTCGAAGCGGGTTTCAATGGCCCACGGCGTCAGCTCGAATTCGCCGGCATCGAGCCCGGTTTCCTCGCGCACTTCGCGGATCGCGGTCTGCTCGAGCGTTTCGCCAGCGTCCTGCGAGCCGGTGACCGATTGCCAGAAGCCCGGCGCGTCGGCGCGCTCCATCAGCAAGACCTGGCCGTCCGCCGTGTGGATGACGACCAGGACCGAAACCGGGACCTTGTGTGCGTTCAAATGATGTGAACGTTGAGAGTGTCGCCGCTGGCCATGAGGCCGACCAGACGGTCGATGTTGGGATGCTTGCCGGGGTGTCCGCTGGCGTCCTCGGTGTGCTCGGCAAAAATTGCCAGCCCTTCGGCGGCGGCCTCGGTGTTGATCGCGCCGTATTGCCTGGCGAGATGGGCATACACCCGGAACGAACCGGCACTGCCGGGCGCGTTGGCGATGGTCGCCACCTCGGCACCGGCGGCGTCGGTCAGCACGATCTTGTCGCCCGCGAATTCGGGCAGGGTTTTCAGGGTATCGGCAAATGTCATTTCAATTCCTTGTCACGCTGCACAGGGGCGGTTGAGGCCCGCCCCCGGGCCGATTGCCGGCGGCAGCGCGGTGCGGGCAATCGCGCCGAGGGCGGCGCTCCTACAGCGGCCCGGCACCGGCATGGGATGCCGATGAACTATCGGGTTCAGGCGGCTTTTTCCCCTGCCGGGTTGCGCAGACGGATATGCAACTCGCGCAGCTGCTTGTCGTCGACCACGTTGGGCGCATTGGTCATCAGGCAGGAGGCGCGCTGGGTCTTGGGGAAGGCAATGACGTCGCGGATCGATTCGGCGCCGGCCATCAGGGTGACCAGGCGATCGAGCCCGAACGCCAGGCCGCCATGCGGCGGCGCGCCGTACTGCAGGGCGTCGAGCAGGAAGCCGAATTTCTCTTCCTGTTCTTCCGGGCTGATGCCGAGCACGTCAAACACCACGTGCTGCATGGCTTCGTCGTGGATACGAATCGAACCGCCGCCGAGTTCGGTACCGTTGAGCACCATGTCATAGGCACGCGACAGCGCTTCTGACGGGTTGGCCTTCAACTCGTCTGCCGAGCAGGAGGGTGACGTAAACGGATGGTGCAGCGCTGCCAGGCGGCCTTCACCGGTCACTTCGAACATGGGGAAGTCCACCACCCACAATGGCGCCCAATCGGCGGTAAAAAGGTTCAGGTCTTCACCCAGCTTGCAGCGCAGCGCGCCCAGGGCATCATTCACCACACCGGCTTTGTCGGCGCCAAAGAAGATAATGTCGCCGTTTTTCGCATCAAGGCGGGTCATCAGTTCTTTCAACACCGGCTCTGGCATGAACTTGACGATCGGTGACTGCAGACCGTCCGGCAGCTGAGTCACGTCGTTAACTTTGATCCAGGCCAGGCCGCGGGCACCGTAAATGCTGACAAACTTGGTGTAATCGTCGATTTGCTTGCGGGTCAGTTCAGCACCACCGGTGACTTTCAACGCGGCAACGCGCCCCTTGGGATCGTTCGCCGGACCCGAGAACACTTTGAAATCGACGTCGCTCATCAGATCGCTGACGGTTACCAGTTCAAGCGGAATACGCAAGTCGGGCTTGTCACTGCCATACCGCTCCATTGCTTCTGCATAAGGCATGCGCGGGAAATCGCCAAGATCAACCTTGAGAACATCGTTGAACAAACCGCGAATCATACCCTCGGTGATTGACATGATCGTCTGCTCATCAGCAAACGCCAACTCCATGTCTATCTGAG
>JAGXGM010000035.1 GCA_024636675.1 Hydrogenophilales bacterium
CGGCCCGCAGATCGCCAATCTGCTGAAGAAAATCGGCAAGCAGTCCGACTTCATCCAGGGCATGCGGGTCACCGACGAGGAAACGCTCGACGTGGTCGAGATGGTGCTCGGCGGCCTGGTCAACCAGGACATCGTGACGCTTATCAACAAGCATGGCGGCAAGGCGGTGGGGCTGACCGGCAAGGACGGCAACTTCATCCACGCCAAGAAAATGCTGGTGGCGAGCCAGGAAGAACTCGGCAAGTTTCTCGATATCGGCCAGGTCGGCGAAATCACCAGCATCGACCCGAAAATCATCGAGCTGCTCGACTCGGGCGATTTCATCCCGGTGGTCGCGCCGCTCGGCACCGACGCCGAAGGCAACGCCTACAACATCAACGCCGATGTCGCGGCCGGCAAGCTGGCGGGCGTGCTGAAGGCGGAAAAGGTCATTTTCCTCACCAACACCCCCGGAGTGCTCGACAAGGAAGGCACGCTGCTCACCGGCCTGACCCCACGGCAGGTCGATGAGCGTATCGCCGACGGCACCATCTCCGGCGGCATGATCCCCAAGGTCGGCTACGCGGTCGACGCGGTGAACAGCGGCGTGAAGACCGCGCACATCATCGACGGCCGCGTCGAGCATGCGTTGCTGCTGGAAATCCTGACCCCGGAAGGCGTCGGCACCCTGATCAAGCGCACTTGACCTGCACCCCTCTCAGCGCTTCATTCTCGACTCTCCGCTATAAAAAATGCGCTACTGGCTGATGAAATCCGAACCGAGCGACGTCAGCATCGACGACCTCGCCACCATGCCCAAGCAAAGCGTCGCCTGGTATGGCATCCGCAACTACCAGGCGCGCAACTTCATGCGCGACCAGATGAAGCCCGGCGACAAGGTGCTGTTCTACCATTCGTCGTGCGCCGAGCCGGGGGTTGTCGGACTGGCCGAGGTGAGCGTGGCGGCCTATCCTGACGCCACCCAGTTCGATCCGAAGAACAAGTACTTCGACCCCAAGGCCACCCCTGAAACGCCGCGCTGGTTCAATGTCGACGTCAAGCTGGTGAAGAAAACGCGGCTGATGCCCTTGTCCGAAATTCGCGGCTATCCCGAACTCGCCAATATGCGCATCCTGCAAAAGGGCAACCGGCTGTCGATCACCCCGATCGATCCGGCCGAATACAACTTCATCGTCAAGCACCTCTGATGTCGGCTTGGGCATCTCACACATCGCTGCGTGATCATGGGCGTGCCGGATAAGCCTTCAGGGCATCAGGCAAACACAAGATGCCCGAGCTAGGCTTCGCGTTGCTCGCAGCCTACGTCGGCCTCGGGCTGGTGGTCGGCTTCGTGGCCGGCCTGCTCGGCGTCGGCGGCGGCCTCATCATCGTTCCGGTGCTGATCCTGCTGCTGCACGCGAACGGCCTCGCTGCCGGCATGGAGCCGCAGCTGGCGCTCGGCACCTCGCTCGCCTCCATCCTGTTTACCTCGCTCGCCAGCGTGCGCGCGCATCATCGCCATGGCGCGGTCGAGTGGCCGCTGGTGCGACGCATCACGCCGGGCGTCGTGCTCGGCACATTGGGCGGGGCGGTGGTGGCGGCGCAGATGCCGGCGACGGTGCTGAAGGTATTCTTCGTGGTCTTCCTGTTTTACGCCGTCGTCCAGATGTGGCTCGACTTCAAGCCGGCGCCGCATCGCGGCTTGCCGGGGCGCGGCGGAACCACGCTCGCAGGGGGGGTGATCGGTGCGGTGTCGAGCTGGGTCGGCATCGGCGGCGGCACCCTGTCGGTACCCTTCATGCTGTGGCACAACGTTGCGCTGCACCGGGCGATCGCCACCTCGGCCGCGATCGGCTTCCCGATTGCCATCGCCGGTGCCGCCGGCTATCTGCTAGGTGGCTGGAACGCGAAAGACCTGCCCCGCGGCAGCCTCGGCTTCGTCTACCTGCCGGCGCTTGCCGGCATCGCCCTCGGCAGCGTGCTGACCGCCCCGCTCGGGGCGCGCACCGCGCACCGCCTGCCGGTGCGGCCGCTGAAGCGGGTTTTTGCGCTGCTGTTGCTGGCGCTGGCGCTGCGCATGGTGTGGACGTTGTAGCGGCGCGTTGCGACTGCTGGCACGGCTGGTCTCTGCGCGAACCGAACTGCGCTGCGAGTAATGATTTGACGCTTGAGCCGCAGTGTGGCCCGGGTTAGTCTTTCGATACATGCCGATTTTCGTCGCATGGTCGATCCCTAACTCGTGGAGAATTACATGGCACATTTGCAAGCAGTCCACACCAAGCTGCAACCCCAACAGAATGCATACACGCAGCTCACCACGTATCTGGATCCGCATAGCCAGGTTGCCTGGGGCTATATGCATGCGGCGCCACGGCCATGCTTTACACCCACTCTTTTGCGGGAGCTGCTGTCCTGGGGAACCGAGATGGCCGGCATGGTCGACGATCCCGCGCAGGGGGGCGTGAAATATTTTGTTCTGGCGTCAAAAGTACCCGATACCTTCAGCCTGGGGGGCGACCTCGATCTTTTCCTGCGGCATATTGCAGCGCGTGACCGCGATGCGTTGTATCGCTACGCGGTTTCCTGCATCGACTGCTCGTATGCCGTACACAGTCACCTGAACCGGCCCAATGTGACGAGCATTGCCCTGGTCCAGGGGCAGGCGCTCGGTGGCGGGTTTGAAAGTGCATTGGCCGCCAAGGTCCTGATCGCCGAGCGCGGTGCCCGGATGGGGCTGCCGGAGATCCTGTTCAACCTGTTTCCCGGGATGGGCGCGATGACCTTTCTCGGGCGTCGTGTCGGTCATCACCAGGCCGAAAAAATCATCCTCAGCGGCAAGCTCTATCTGGCGGAAGAGTTGTACGAGATGGGGGTAGTGGATGTGCTGGCCGAGCCGGGCGAGGGCGAAAGCGCGGTCTATAGCTATATCCGCCGCGAGGAAAAGTCCCGTAATGGGATCCTGGCCGTGCGTGCCGCGCGCGAGATCAGCCAGCCTGTGTCATACGATGAATTGATCCGCATCACCGAAGTCTGGGTGGATGCGGCCTTGAGGCTGGAGGCGAAGGATCTGCGGATGATGGAACGGCTGGTCAGCCGGCAAACGGGCAAAGCTGAAACGGCCAATGCAATCGCGCCGTCAAATGCCTTCAGCGCGTAATTTCCGGTCTAGGTAGGTGGTCAGGGCGGTTTGCGCCCGGGTGAGCGCAAACCGAAGCTCGCCCAGTTTCTGATCTGCGTCAATTCCGGTCATTTCATAGGGTTTGATGCGTTCGGCGTCGACGCACAGCTGCGCCAGCTGGTTGGCGCCGACATCGCGGGCACCGCCTTTCAGCATATGCAGCTGGTGATGCCATTGCCCGTAATCTTGGGCGGTCAGCGCACATTCGATGTCGCGAATCGCACGTTCGCTCTCTTCCGAAAAGCTGGCAAGCAAATCCTGCACGAAGGCCGCCCCGCCCATCTGGGATAACTCGTTCAATACCGATTCGTCCAGCTCCAGCGCCTGCTCCTGCTCCTGCACTGCATGAGGGCTAGCAGTAACGGGCTGCGCCGGCTGGCCGGCCAGCCGGGCAACCATGTCGATCAGTTCGCGGCTGTTGACCGGCTTGGTGAGGAAGGCATCGGCACCCGCTTCCTCGCAGGCTGCGCGTGCCTCGGCGCGCGCGTCGGCGGTGAGCATGATGATGGGCAGGTGGCCGTCTTCCATGAAGCGCCAGCGCAGTGCCACTTCGGGTCCAGACAGCTGCGGCATATGCATGTCGACGATGGCGAGGTGGTAAGGCGGACTGGCGGATTCGAGCATGGTCAATGCTTCTTCGCCGTCATGCGCCAGAAAGGTTTGGTGTCCGGCATGCTCCAGCAGACCGCGGATCACCCGTTGGTTGACCGGGTTGTCTTCCGCCACCAGGATGCGCAACCCCGTTGTATTCCCCGCCTGAGTCCGAAAATGGCTGGCCAGCGATACGACGTTAGCCGGCATGGCGTGGCTGACCACGGCATGGATGGCGTTGAACAGCAGGGTGGAATTGACCGGCGTGCGCAGCACCGAGGCATAACCTTCGCGCATCAGCAGGTTGTCATGCGGCAGGTCGATGCCGGCGTCGGATTCGATCAGAATGACGGGTAGCGTAGCCAGGCTGGGGTCGTCGCGCAGCAAATGCAGGAAAGCGACTGGCCCCCCGGGCAGCGCGGAGCGTTCCACCACCACCGCGCCGAGCGGCGCGTTGCCCGACACGGTGGCGGATAGTTCGCTACTGGGCTGGGCGGTATTGCCGAACATCACGGTTTCGGCGCCCCAATTGCGGATGACTGTCTGGATGCGGGCTGCCAGGGCACTCCCCGCCAGAATGGCCACCCGCATCGGCGCGTCGAAATGTTCGTCGGATGCTGCAGTCGGAGCAGCCTGCAGGGCAAACGGCAACTCGAACCATATGGTCGTGCCTTCACCCTCACGGCTGTGCAGCCCGATTTGCCCGCCCAGCGTTTCCACCAACTGTTTGGCAATGGTCGTGCCCAGCCCGCTGCCGCCAAAACGGCGGGTGACGGACGGATCGGCCTGGGTGAAGCTGTCGAAGATGCGTGCCTGTGCGGCTTCTGGAATGCCGATTCCGGTGTCGACGATTTCGAAGCGCACGCGCTGCGGCTGGCCTTGCCCGACCGGGCGGATATATATATCGATCCGTCCGTGCTCGGTGAATTTGATGGCATTGCCGATCAGGTTGATGAGGATCTGGCGCAGGTGGCGCGCATCGCCATGCAAATGGAATGGCGTCTGCGGCGCGATGTGTGCCGCCAGTACCAATCCTTTGCCGTGCGCCTGGGATTCCATCATCGAGGCCGTTCCGCCGACTAGGCGATGCAGGTCGAAATCCTCGCTTGTGGTAACGATTCGTCCGGCCTCAATGCGCGAAATGTCGAGTACGTTATCGATCAACTCCAGCAGGGCGTGGGCCGACGCGAGAATAATCTGGGAAAACTCCTGCTGTTCCTTGTTGAGCGGAGTTTCCGCCAGCAGATCGGCGGAGCCGATGACACCGTTCAGTGGCGTGCGCAGCTCGTGGCTCATGTTGGCAAGGAAGCTCGATTTGGCCAGGCTGGCCTCCTGTTCGCGCTTGACCGCCGCATGAAGCTGTTTCAGCAGGCTGGAGGCATAAAGGGGAATCACGATGAGCGTAAGCCATATGCCCCACCAGAGCGGAGTATGAGCCTGCCAGAACGGATTGAACTGATAGACAACGATGAATCCGATCGCGGATGCAAGCGTCGAGACATGCAAATAGGGCATTCCATAGCGGAAGCCATTGCCCAGCGTGACCCACAAATACGTTGCGACAATCGGCGCACCGGTTTCATTTGTGATGGCCAGCATGTAGGTGGCGACGGTGAAATCATGCAGCATGCCGATGCTGCGGCGGGGAACGGAGACCCCCGGGTTGGCGATTGCGCCGATCAGCAAGGCCAGGGAAACAGCCGTGAGGGTCAGGCCGATGAAATGAACCTGTTCAGCCATGGCGGGACTGTGCTCCAGCCATCCGAGCGAGAAATACAGGTAGAACCCCGCAACGATGCACAGGCGAATGAGCGCCTGCTGAAACTCGGTATCCGGCCGAGCGCAAATCCGCCGCTTCAGGCGTCGGGCGAAACTGGAAAGCGGCAGCCGGTTCAACATGCGGCCGGCTTAGTCCGCTGGTTCACCCAGCTCGCGCATGACGACCGCCACGGCATCGAGGCGCAGTTCAAAGGCACGCACGCAGTCGGGGTCGAAGTGTTGCCCGCTTTCCGACCGGATATAGTCCAGTGCTTCCTGAAACGACCATGCTCGCTTGTAGGGGCGATGGGAGGTGAGCGCGTCGAATACATCGGCCACCGCCACGATCCGGGCGGGCAGCGGGATGGCCTCGCCGGCCAGGCCCTGCGGATAGCCGCTGCCGTCGAATTTCTCGTGGTGGCCCAGCGCGATTATGGCGCCCATCTGCAGGTAGCGTGAGGGGCTGTCGGTCAGAATCCCGTGGCCGATCAGCGGGTGGCGCCGCATGATGATCTGCTCTTCCGGGGTATGCCGGCCGGGTTTGAGCAGAATCATGTCGGGAATACCGATCTTGCCGATGTCGTGCATCGGCGCGGCAGACTCGATCTCGTCGCACTCCATCGCGGTGAGCTTGAGCGCCTCGGCTATCAGGCGGGCATATTTCGCCATGCGAACGATGTGATTGCCAGTTTCCTCGTCGCGATATTCGCCGGCCTTGGCCAGCTTCATCAGGGTTTCGCGTTCGCGCGTACGGACTTCGCGGGTGGCCAGCATCACCTGATCTTCCAGCCACTGCGCGCGGTCGGCCAGCATTTTCTGACTGCGCCGCAGGGCCAGCAGATTGTGGCAGCGGGCGCGGTATTCCTGCGGGTCGATCGGTCGGGTGAGGAAGTCGGTGGCGCCGTTTTCCAGCGCCTGGTAGCGGATCTGGCGGTCTTCCACCACGGTGACGATAATCAGCGGCACGTCGGCCAGACGGCGTTCCGCGCGCACGCGCCGGGTGAACTCGATGCCGTCCATGCCCGGCATGCGGTAGTCGCTGATGATGAGATCGGGTGTCATGTGCTGCATCTGCGCCAGCGCGTCCAGCGGATCGGCAAAGCTTTCCACCACCACGCCGGGCTCCAGCGTGCGCGCCAGGCCTTCGAGCAGACTGCGTGCGGTGCTGCGGTCGTCGACAATCACCACCCGCGCGCCGCCGCGCGGATTTGCATTGTGCGGCGGCGCGGCCGGCAGGGATGAGGGCACGATGCGCAATTGCTTGGCGGACACTGGCTTTCTACCTTGAGGATTGATAATTCCGCGGTTTAGATGAATTATCGGGCGGGCACGTCATGAACTTTAACGCGCAGGAGTGATGAAATGAAGAAAAACATGGTATTGGACCTGGCGGCTGGATTGCTGGCACTGTTTTCGTTGACGGCGCTTGCCGAGCCGGTGGCGGATTATGCGCGAGAGAAAAAATGGGCGGATGAAATTGTGCCGGGACTGGTGGTGGGCGACCCCGTTTATCTGCAAACGCCGCGCGGCCACCACAAGTTCCTCACGCTGTTCACCCCGACGGACACCGGCAAGGCGGCCATCGTCGTCCATGGCATGGGCATCCACCCCGATTGGGGCATGGTCGGCACCCTGCGCACCGAACTGGCCGACCGCGGCTTCGCCACTCTGTCGATCCAGATGCCGATCCTCGCCGCCGACGCCCGGGGCGAGGCCTACCCGCCGACTTTCCCCGAGGCCGCCGAGCGCATTGCCGAGGCCGTTGCGTTTCTCAAGGCCAAGGGCTACAAGCAGATTGCCATCGTCTCCCACAGCATGGGCTCGCGCATGAGCCGTGCGTATGTGACCGGCAAGCCCGACCCCGCGGTGAAGGCGTGGGCGAGCCTGGGCATTTCGGTCGACGACTACACGGCAGTGAACCTGCCGATCCTCGACCTGTATGGCGATAACGACCTGCCGCAGGTGCTGGCGAATGCCGGCAAGCGCAAGCAGAGCCTGGCAGCCAAGGACTCCAGGCAGCTGACGATCGCCCGCGCCGACCACTTTTTCACCGGGAAAGAGAGTGAGATGGTGGCGGCGGTGGCGGATTTTCTGAATGCGACGTTGAAATAAAACGCTGTCCGCGAAGGACGCCGGGGGGCCTGGAATGCGACAGTTGGTTCCAGGGGGCTTCCTGGTTTTTATTCGCGGATACCGCTTTTAATCTATCCCAGTAGTCGCGACATTGCTTCGCGGTATTTCTCGCTGGTCTTTTCGACGATCCCGGGCGGCAATTCCGGCCCCGGCGCCTGCTTGTTCCAGCCGCTGTCTTCCAGCCAGTCGCGCACGAACTGTTTGTCGAAGCTGGGCGGGTTGCTGCCCGGACGGTACTGGTCGGCCGGCCAGAAGCGCGACGAATCGGGGGTCAGCGCCTCGTCGATCCACACCAGTTTGCCGGCTTCGTCGAGGCCGAATTCGAACTTGGTGTCGGCGATGATGATGCCGCGGGTGAGCGCGTATTCGGCGGCCGATTGGTACAGGGCGAGGCTGACGTCGCGCACCTGCTTTGCCAGGTCGGCGCCGATCAATTCGGCCATCTGCTCGAAGCTGATGTTCTCGTCGTGCGCGCCGACCGCCGCCTTGGTCGACGGCGTGAAGATCGGCTCGGGCAGGCGGTCGGCCTGCGCAAGGCCGGCCGGCAGCGTGATGCCGCACACCGACTGGCTGGCCTGGTATTCCTTCCAGCCCGAACCCACCAGATAGCCGCGTACGATGGCCTCGACCGGCAGCGCCTTGAGCTTTCTCACCACGATGGCGCGGCCGGCCACCTGGTCGCGCTCGTTTTCAGCAACGACAGACTCCGGCGCAATGTCGAGCGCCTGGCTCGGCACAGTGGATTTGAGCTTGTCGAACCAGAAGGCCGACACGCGGGTCAGCACCTCGCCCTTGCCGGGGATCGGCGTCGGCATCACGACGTCGAACGCCGACAGGCGGTCAGTGGTGACGATCAGGAGCTTGTCGTCGTCGACGGCGTAGATGTCGCGCACCTTGCCGCGATGCACCAGCGGCAGGGAAGCGATGCGCGATTCGAGCAGGGGTTGGCTGGGCAGTGGTGCGGACATGGCAGACGAGGCAGGGTCGGGAGAGCCGGCATTATAGCTGCCGCGATAAAGGTCGCTCTGCTCGTATACGCCGCTCAACTCGCGCAGTGCCACCAGCAGGACCGCCGCCAGCGGCACCGCCAGCAGCACCCCGACAAAGCCGAACAACTGGCCGAATGCGGCCAGGGCGAAGATGACGGCCACCGGATGCAGGCCGACCCGTTCACCGACGATGCGCGGCGTGATCACGTAGCCTTCGAAGAACTGGCCGACCATGAAAATCCCCGCCACCCAGGCCACCCCGCTCCAGTCGCCAAACTGCAACAGCGCCACCAGCAAGGCCAGTGTCACCCCCAGGCCGATTCCGAGAAAGGGCACGAAGGACAGCACTCCGGTGAGAATGCCGATCGGGAGGGCGTAGTCGAGGCCCAGCACCCATAAGGCAATGGCGTGGTACAGCGCGAGGATGGTCATGACCGCCAGCTGCCCGCGCATGAATTCGCCGACCACCGCGTCCATCGCACGTGCGACGCGGGTGACACGCCCCGTCCAGTCGCGCGGCACCAGCGCGGCGATGCGCGCCACCATCACGTCCCAGTCCTTCAACAGATAAAACATCACGATCGGAATCAGCAGCAGGTTGACCGCCACGCCCAGGACGGCAAGCGCACCGGTTTGCAGGGAGGGCAGCCAGCTGCCGGTGTTTTCAGTGGCCTGTTCGGTCAGCCAGCTTTTGAGCGCATCGAGATTGGGGGCGATGGCGATGCCGAAGGTCTGCTGCAGCCAGGGCATGAAGCGGGTTTGCAGCAGGTCGAGAAAGGTCGGAAGGCGCTGGCTCAGCTCGGCAAACTGGCCTTGAAACAGGGGCAGGGCAATCAGAACCAGGCCAAAGACGGCGAGTCCGGCCAGCACGATCACCGCAGCGGTTCCGGCGATGCGCGACCACCCGTGCGCTTCGAGGCGGTCGACCAGCGGGTCGAAGATGTAGGCGAGCAGGGCGCCGGCCAGGAAGGGGGTCAGGATGGGGCTCAGCAGATAGAGCAGCCCGCCCGCGACAAGCAGGACGGCAAGCGCGAGCCAGGGAAGGTTGAACGGGCGGGGAGTCGACATAGGCGGTAAAATACCGCACTTTTTGCTTCTGGAGTCTGGTGTGTCTTCCATTTCCTATAAAGATGCCGGCGTCGATATCGACGCCGGTGATGCCCTGGTCGAGCGCATCAAGCCGCTGGCCAGGCGCACCATGCGTCCCGAAGTGCTGACGGGCATCGGCGGCTTCGGCGCGCTGGTCGAAATTTCGAAAAAATTCAAGGAGCCGGTGCTGGTGTCCGGCACCGACGGCGTCGGTACCAAGCTCAAGCTGGCGTTCGAATTGAACCGTCACGACACCGTCGGCATCGACCTGGTGGCGATGAGCGTCAACGACATCCTGGTGCAGGGCGCAGAACCCCTGTTCTTCCTTGACTACTTTGCCTGCGGCAAGCTCTCGCTTGACTCCGCCGAAGCGGTGATTGCAGGCATCGCCACTGGCTGCGAGCAGGCCGGCTGTGCCTTGATCGGCGGCGAGACCGCCGAGATGCCAGGCATGTATCCCGACGGCGAATACGATCTCGCCGGCTTTGCCGTCGGCGTGGTGGAGAAATCGAAAGTCATCGGCGGGCAGTCCATCGTCGCGGGCGATGTGGTGCTGGGGCTGGCGTCTTCCGGCGCGCATTCCAACGGCTATTCGCTGATCCGTAAGCTGATCGACCTCAGCCACATCGGCTTCAAGTCCGATTTTCATGGCCGCCCGTTTGCCGACGCCGTGATGGAACCAACACGGATTTATGTCAAGCCGCTTCTGGCGCTGATTGAAATGCTCGACGTCAAGGGCATGGCGCACATCACCGGCGGCGGCATCACCGGCAACCTGCCGCGCTGCCTGCCCGAGGGCGTCGCCGCCCGCGTCGACCCCGCCAGCTGGACGCGGCAGCCATTGTTCGACTGGCTGCAGCAGGTTGGCAACGTCAAGCCGGACGAGATGCTGCGCACCTTCAACTGCGGCATCGGCATGTGCGTAGTGGTGGCCGCCAGCGACGTTGCCGCGGCGATGGCGCATCTCACGGCAAGTGGCGAAACCGTGTGGCAGATCGGCGAAATCGTCGCCCGCCCGGATGGCGCGGAGCAGGTTATCTATTCGTGATCAGGGCGTGTTAATACCAATTTCACATCTGCGTTGCCGCGAGAAAGCGATGGATGCAAGGCGCGGCGCGCAGGCAAGGGCTATTCCCTTGCCAAGCGTCGCAACGCAGCAGACGCGCTTTCCCGCAGCAACCCGGAGGGACGGAGCCGCTTCGGGCGCATCCCTTTGTCGCGAACCACTTGCAGTGCGGGCACTGCGGCGTGTCTCGCTTCGCGGGCTGCATCCCGAATCGGTTCCGTCGCAGGTGCGAAATTGGTGTTAATACGCCCTATCCGCGTTGTCGTGCTGCTGTCCGGGCGCGGCAGCAATTTCCAGGCGATTGCCGAGGCGCGGCTGCCGATTGAAATCGTCGCCGTCATCAGCAACCGGCCGCAGGCCGCGGGACTCGACTACGCGCGCGCGCGCGACCTGCCCGCTTTCGCGTTCGACCATACTGAACACCCGGACCGCGAAGCCTTCGATGCCCTGCTGGCCGAAGAAGTCGAGCGCCACCGGCCCGACCTGGTGCTGCTCGCGGGCTACATGCGCATTCTCAGCCCGGCCTTCATCACGCGTTTCGAAGGCCGCCTGATGAATATCCATCCTTCGCTGCTGCCGATGTTCCCGGGGTTGAACACCCACGAGCGGGCGCTCGCGGAAGGCGTGAAGATTCACGGTTGCACCGTGCATTTCGTCACTGCCAATCTGGACCATGGTCCTATCGTCATCCAGGCCGCAGTACCCGTGCGCGCGGACGACACGCCCGGCGCACTGTCGGCGCGGGTGCTGGCGCAGGAACACTGCATCTATCCCCAGGCCGTCCGGTGGTTCGCCGAAGGGCGACTGGAAATAAACCACGGCCGGGTAAACTTGAGGGGCGATTCGACGTCACAGTCTGTGTTATCCACCGGAATGTGACGATGCTTAAAACTCTCCTGCTGGCCGCCAGCCTTCATGCCGCGACCGCCCAGGCCGCGGCCCCGCAGCAAATGAATCTGGTGTACGACCTTTACCGCAATGGCCACAAGCTCGGCCAGGTGACCGACACCTTCACCCGCAGCGGCAACCGCTACACCCTCACCAGCGAAACGCAAGCGAGTGGCCCGCTGAAAGTGCTGTGGCCGGGCACCATCCGCCTCGAAAGCACCGGCCTGGTCACGCCACAGGGCCTGCGCCCCACGCAATTCCAGCACGCCCGCAGCGATGCGCCGCACAAGCTGGCGACCGCGCGCCTTGACTGGAAGCAGCGCAGCATCGCCTGGCAATACAAGGGCGATTCGTGGAATGTCAGCGGCTTGCAGAATGGCACGCAGGATCAGCTTTCGCAGGTGTACCAGTTCATGTTCGCCCCCGTCCTGCCCGCCGACTACAGCTTGCAGGTGGTGAGCGGGCGCGGCCTCAACGACTACCGTTATGCGAAGCGCGAGGGCGGAACGCTTCAGACTCCGCTGGGCATTCTGGTCACCCGTCAATATCAGCGCATCACCCAGCAGCCCGACGAAAAAATCGTCACCATCTGGGTCGCTCCCGCGCGCAACAACCTGCCGGTGCAAATCCGGGTGAGCGAAGACGGCGTCGTCCTTGAACAGCGCCTGGTGCGCGCCAGCGTCAAGGACTAGCCGGGGTGGGGCGCTGCGTTCGCCCATGGTGGTTGGCGCTGGCGGCGTCGCTGTTGCTGCATTTCAGTTTGTTCGGCGGACTGACCTGGCCCCTGCAGCCGGGGCAGGCCCCGTCCGAATCCCGGTCCATCGAGGCGCGGCTGGTGTCGTCGCCACCCAAGCCGGCACCGCCAATGGAGGCGAAGCCAAGCCCCCCGTTGCCGCGTTCCCGCCGTGCGCCGCCGCCCGCCGAAGTAGCCGAAGTAGCCGAAGTAGCCGAAGTAGCCGAAGTAGCCGAAGTAGCCGAAGTGGCCGAAGTGGCCGAAGTGGCCGAAGTGGCCGAAGTGGCCGAAGTGGCCGAAGTGGCCGAAGTGGCCGAAGTGGCCGAAGTGGCCGAAGTGGCCGCCGATGTCGCGCCGGAGGCCGCACCCCGAATTGAAGCCCGCCAAACGGACATCGCACCGGCCGGGTCAAACACCGTGACTGAGGTCGTCCAGCCTCCGCTGAACCGGCTGCCGCCACGGCTCGATTTGCGCTACCAGCTGCGTTACGGATGGGCTGTAGGCGAACAGACGCTGGTGTGGATCAATGAAGGCGACGGCTACACCCTCACCAGCGTGGCCGCAGCCACCGGCTTCGCCGGCGTGTTCTACCGCGGCCGCTTCGTCCAGACCAGCCGCGGCCGCATTACCCCGCAAGGCTTGCAACCCGAAGAATTCTGGGATCAGCGCGGCGACAAGCGCAGCAGCGCGCGCTTCGACCCCGCCAATGGTGCGCTTACGCTGAACCCGGCGAAGGGCGCGCCGCGCCATTTTGCCTATCAGGGCGCAGTACAGGACGTTCTCAGCCTGTTTTTCCAGTTTGCGCTGACCGCGCCGCCGCCGCCGCCGCCGGGGACGTTGAGCTATACGGTATTCAATGGCAAGAAGCTGCGCGACTACAGCTATGAAGTGCTGGGTGAGGCCATCCTGGAAACCGGGCTTGGGACGTTGCGCACCCTGCATCTTGCGCGGGCGGCAGATGGCGATGGCCGCTTTGAGATCTGGCTGGCGGTCGACCGGCACTACCTGCCGGTGCGCGTGCTGCGCAGCGACGACGATGGTCGTGAAATGGAGCTCGTGCTGCTGTCGATTTCGCCCTGAAGCTTACTGCGGCAAACCGCTCACCTGCATGCGCGCCGTGATGCCGCGGCGCCGGAATTCCCCCTGCCGCACTTCCAGCGCGTAGCGCACATCCACTGCCGGGCAATGCAGCATCTCGCTTCGCGGCTGCATGTCGGCGAGGCTGGCAATGCGGCCCGCCGAATCGATGAAGGCGATCGACAGCGGCAGCGGCGTGTTACGCATCCAGAAGCAATGCCGACCCGGCCGCTCGAACACGAACAGCATGCCGGCATCGGCGGCAAGACGGGTGCGCCCCATCAGGCCGCGCTGGCGTTGTTGCGGGGTGGCGGCAAGCTCGACTTCGAAGGCGTGCGGGCCGATGCGCAGCGGCAGCCGCGCGTCGCTTGCCGCAGTGCTGGCGGTGCCCCAAAGGACGACCAGCGCGAGCGTGCCAAACCGGCTGGCCCGGGTCAATGCGCTGCCGCGCCAGCCATGCATCGATGCGCTAAAGCGCCTGCCCTGGATTGATGCGCTAAAGCGCCAATTCTGGATTGATGCGCTAAAGCGCATGGCGCATCTGTTCGGCCAGTTTCAATGCGGCTTCCGGATCGGCGTCGAGCACGTTGAAGTGGCCCATCTTGCGTCCCGGGCGTGCCGTTTCCTTGCCATACAAGTGCAGCTTGATGTTGTCGTGCGCGAGCAGCGCATCCCAGTGCGGACCGCCGTCGTGCCAGCGGTCGCCGAGGAGGTTGACCATCACCGCCGGCGACAGCAGGCGGGTGTCGCCCAGCGGCAGGCCGGCGAGCACACGCACCTGCTGCTCGAACTGGTCGGTGACGCAGGCGTCCAGCGTGTAATGACCGGAGTTGTGCGGGCGCGGGGCGATTTCGTTGACCATCAGCCGGCCGCCGGCGATGAAGAACTCGACCGCCATCACGCCGACGTAGCCGAGCTTGTCGGCCACCGCGCGTGCCGTTTCGCGCGCTTCCTGGGCGAGACTGTCAGTCACGCGGGCAGGAGCGATGGAAACGTCGAGGATGCCGTTTTCGTGGCGGTTTTCGGCGACCGGAAACAGCGCGCACCGGCCTGCATCGTCGCGCGCCAGTACCACCGAGATTTCGCGCTCGAGTGCGACGAAGCCTTCCAGCACGCAGGCCTCGCCGCCGAATTCGCGGAAGGCGGCTCGCGCCTCTTCTGGCGTGCCGACCCGGGCCTGGCCCTTGCCGTCGTAGCCGAGGCGCGACACTTTCAGCAGCGCCGGGGTGCCGGTTGTCGCCAGCGCGGCATCGAGGTCGGCTTCGGCATTGACCCGCGCAAATGGCGCGGTGGCAAAGCCGTTGTCGGCGAGCCAGGCTTTTTCGTGACTGCGATCCTGCACGATGGCGACCGCGTCGGCGCCGGGCGACACCCGGCAGTACTTCGCCAGCTCGATCAGGCTGGCGGCGGGGACATTTTCGAATTCGGTGGTGACGGCCGCGCAGGCCTCGCCAAGCTGTTTCAGTGCGGCGGAGTCGGTGTAGTCCGCGCGCACATGCACATCGGCCATCTGTCCGGCGGGGCTGGCGGCGTCGGGGTCGAGCACCATGACCTTGTAGCCCATGGTGCGCGCAGCGAGGGTGAACATGCGGCCGAGCTGGCCGCCGCCGAGAATGCCCAGGGTCGCGCCTGGCAAAATGGGCAGCTTCGCTCCGGGCAAAATGGGTAGCGGCTTACGCGACATCGGGCAGGTCCATCGCCAGCACCGAGTCCGACTGGGCGCGGCGGAAGTCGTTGAGCTGCGTCGCCAGTCCGCTGTCGTAGCGGGCGATCAGGGCCGCGGCGAACAGCGCCGCGTTGGCTGCGCCGGCCTCGCCGATGGCGAAGGTGGCGACCGGAATGCCCTTCGGCATCTGCACGATGGACAGCAGCGAATCCATGCCCTTGAGGTATTTCGACGGCACCGGCACGCCGAGTACCGGCACGATGGTCTTGGCGGCGATCATGCCCGGCAGGTGGGCAGCACCGCCGGCCCCCGCGATGATCGCCGTGAGGCCGCGCGCTTCGGCGCTGGCGGCGTATTCGTACAGCAGATCCGGCGTGCGGTGCGCCGACACCACCTTCGTCTCGCAGTGGATGCCCAACTGCTTGAGTAGCATCACCGCGTGCTTCATCACCTCCCAGTCGCTGGAAGAGCCCATCACCACACCGACCAGAGGAGCATTCATATGCCTGATTCGCCGAATAAAAGCGGCATTTTAACGCGAGAGCCGCCTGCCGTTAGCGCGTCTGCCGTTTTGGATCGTCGTTGCGGTGCGCTGGGCGGGCGCGGTGTATTTCATGCACCGCGGGATGCAGTGGGGGATGCAGGCGCACCCGCAAGAGGCAGGTTTTGGTTGTGGAGGCGATGAGTCGCCAACCACCATGCTTCCCCGTTTCCGGGCTGATGCCGTGAACGCGGCGATTTTCGGACTATGGTGATAAGTCCATCACCCTGTTGGGCATCTACCCGACAGCCTTTTTCCGATTCTGAAGGAGGAAGCCATGACCATCCAAACTAGAATGGGCCGCTTGCCGCTAAGTGCGACCCTGTCGGCACTGCTTGTTGCCAGTCCGTTTGCCGCGACTTTCGCACAGGACGCCCCGCTGGCCAGCATGGCGGGGGACGCCGCGCTCAAGTGGGGCGGCTGCCCTGAATTCATGCCCAAGGGCTGCGAGATTGCGGTGCTCCACGGCGACCCCGCCAAGAACAACACCGACGTCTTCTTCAAGGTGCCCGCAAATGCGGTGATTCCGCGCCACTGGCACACTTCGGCCGAGCGCATGGTGCTGGTGGCCGGCGAGCTTCACGTCACCTATGACGGGCACGCGACCGCTGTGCTCACGCCCGGGACCTACGCCTACGGCCCGCCCGGGATGCCGCACAAGGCAACGTGCGGCAAGGCAGGTCCCTGCGTCCTGTTCATCGCATTCAATTCGCCGGTGGATGCGTTCGCGAGCGAAGGTGCCCGGAAGTAGCTGAGCCGGCTGGCTGCCGGCCACAGCAAAACGCCCCGCACAGGGCGGGGCGTTTTGATGCAACGAGCTGCTTGCTGATTTAGACGCAGCCGGTCGGCTTCGGGGTGCCGGCGTAACGGCCAGCCTGCTTGGCGGGGCCAAACGGGAACAGGTCGAACAGGAATTTCTTGTCGCCCCATTCCGGGCCGAATTCTTCCTTCAGGCCTTTCTGCAGGAAGCGCAGGTTGGGCGCGGTGCCGTTCTGGGCGAAGAACTCGCGCATGTAGTGGATGATCTTCCAGTGGTTCTCACCCAGTTCAAGCTTGTCTTCCTTGGCCAGTTCGACGGCCAGTTCCTCTGACCAGTCTTCCAGGTTGACCAGATAGCCTTCGGGGTCGGTTTCGACCATTTTGCCGTTGATTTCGCGTTCCATGGAGCTGTCCTTAAGTTCAGTAAAAAAATGCAATGCCGAACGATAGAATAACCAAGTAAATTAGTCAACCACTCGCGATGGGCAGGTGTGGGTTTACTTGGCGACGATCTTGCCGCCCGCCGCCTTCCAGGCCTCGATGCCGCCCTCGATGTAGCGCGCCTTGACGCCCGTTCCCTGCAGACGGTCGACCACGCTGTTCGACACGCTGCCGCCGCGCACGCAGTAGACCACCACGTCGAGCGTGAGCGGGACGGCGCCGATCCAGGCGTCGATCTTGTCCGGGTTTTTCCACATCGCGCCGGGAATGGTTTCATTGGACGCGGCGTAGTCGGCTTCGCGGCGCACGTCGAACACCAGCGTGGCGTCAGGATTCAGGTCGGCGGGCGCGACGGTGCGCGGCAGGTCCGGGCATTTTTCGGTGGGGGTGCCGCAGCCGCAGCGCTTCAGGGGTTGGGTTCCGGGTTCCATGCTGTCCTCACATATAAAACGAATAAGCCAGCCCGACGAGGGCGCTCGCGCCGATCACCTTCATGATGTCGGCCTTGAATTTCCACAATGCGACAAAGGCGGCGACGGCGACAATGACCGGGAACCCCTCGAAGGCCCCCGCGAACGGCGCGTCTGTCGTGCCCTGCGGCCAGAAAGTATGCCATGCGAAGAAGGCTGCAAGGTTGAGGATGACGCCGACCACCGCCGCGGTGATGCCGGTGAGCGGCGCGGTGAAGCGGAGCTCGCCGCGGGTCGCCTCGACCAGCGGGCCGCCGACCAGGATGAACAGGAAGGACGGCAGGAAGGTGAAAAAAGTTGCAACCGCTGCGCCCGCCAGCCCTGCCCCAACCGGGTTGTCGAACACGCCCTTGGCGACGCCGCCGAGATAGCCGACCCAGGTGACGACCATGATGAGCGGACCCGGCGTGGCCTCGCCCAGCGCCAGGCCGTCCATCATCTGCGGCCCCGTCAGCCACTGGAAATGCTCGACGCCGCCCTGATAGACGTAGGGCAGCACCGCATAGGCGCCGCCGATGGTGAGAAAGGCGGCCTTGGTGAAGAATTCGCCCATGTCGAAAAGGTCGGGCATGCCGTAGATCGCAGCCATCGCTCCCAGCCAGATCAGCACGAAGGCGCCAATCTTGAGTGCCAGCTTGCGCCAGGTGAAGCGGGCGTGGGCCGGCGGCGGCGTGTCGTCGTCGATGATGGCCGGGCCGTATTCGCGGGCGCTGGCGCCGTGGCCGTTGCCTGTCCTGAACTTGTGGGGCAATAGCTTGCCGCCGATCGCCCCGAGCAGCCCCGCGGCCAGCACGATCCATGGAAACGCGATGTCGAAAAAGAAGATTCCCATGAAGGCGAGCGCCGCCATCGCCCACAGCACCTCGTTCTTCAGCGCGCGGCTGCCGATGCGCCAGGCTGCGAACAGCACCACCGCCACTACCGCCGGCCGGATGCCGTAGAACATGCCCTGCACCCACGGCAGGGTGCCGTAGGCGAGATAGAGGCCGGCCAGCAGCGACAGCAGCAGAAACGACGGCAGGAAAAACAGCACGCCGGCGATGATGCCGCCGCGGATGCCATGCATCAGCCAGCTGATGTAGATCGCCAGCTGGGTTGCCTCCGGCCCGGGCAGCAGCATGCAGTAGTTGAGCGCGTGCAGATAGCGGTGCTCGGAAATCCAGCGGCGTTTCTCCACCAGTTCCTGGTGCATCATCGAAATCTGACCGGCAGGGCCGCCGAAGCTGATGAAGCCGAGCTTGAGCCAGTATTTGAAGGAGTCGCCCAGGGTGACGGGCGCGGGTGCGGTAGTGGGTACGGTGTCCAAGAAAAATGCTCCAGGTTGAATGGATAAAACCAGGGTTGGACGGGACACCGTCTTGCGGATGAGAATCCTGACGCCGGGGGCTGGTGGCCCGGCTGGCGCGATTCTAGTGCAGGATGACGCGATCGGCCAAACATGTCATTCCGGGCTTGACCCGGAGTCCAGTTGAATTCAGCCACGCTTTGCGCACCAACTTTTAATGCGGCTGATGCCGCTCTGGATGCCGGATCAAGTCCGGCAAGACGCCCGAAGCGATCAGCGGGGCGCGGGTTCTGCTGCCGTCCCCAGCACGAATTCCTTGAAGGCCTGTGCCGAAGGCGACAGCCGCTTGTCGGCGCGGTGGACGATGTACCAGTGGCGCATGATGGGGAAGCCGTCGACGTTCAGCACGGCCAGGCGCTTGAGCGCCAGTTCCATTTCCAGCGTCTGCAGCGAGAGGATGCCCAGTCCCAGTCCGCCCTGCACCGCCTGCTTGATCGTCTCGTTGCTGCTCATTTCCATGCTGCTCCGGATTTCCAGTTCGCGGGCGGCGAAGAAGCGCTCCATCGCGCCGCGGGTGCCGGAGCCGGCTTCGCGCACCAGGAAGGATTCGGCGGCCAGGCTTGCGACGGAAATGTTCTTTTTGCCAACCAGCGGATGGTCGGGCGGGGCGATCACCACCAGCGGATTGTCCATGAAGCGGATGGCCTCCAGGCCCAGCCCGTCCGGCACCTGGCCCATGATGGCGAGGTCGATGCGGTTGCCGACCAGCTGGTCCAGCACGGCGGCCCGGTTGGAGACGTCCAGATGAACCGTCACCCCGGGGTGCCTGCCGCGAAAGCGGGCGAGGATGTCGGTGGCGACGACGTTCACCGTCGAGGTCGCGGCCAGGCTGAGGCGGCCGGTGTCGATGCTGCGCAGCTGCGCCAGGTTGGCCTGCATGTCGTCCAGGCGCGCGGTGATAGTCCGGCTGGCGTGCAGCACCTCGCGCCCGGCCTCGGTGAGGAAAATCTTCTTCCCCAGCTGTTCGGTGAGCCGCATCCCCAGAATGGTCTCGATTCCGCGCACCTGCATCGAGACGGCAGGCTGCGACAGATGCAGCTCTTCCGCCGCCCGCGAAAACGAAAGGTGACGGGCAACCGCCTCAAAGACCCGGAATTGGCGAAGCGTCAGTCGGCGCATAGACCTATAAGGTAAAAGATATAGTTTTTATCATAACAATTTAATATTAATTATATAAACCGCTGCGTATAGTCCGTCCCTGTCGCGCTCAGGGGCATTGTTCCTGGGGCTTTGTTTATCTACCGCAGGAGTCATGCAATGGATCAATCCGCACGTTACGCCGACCTCTCCCTCAAGGAAGAAGACCTGATCAAGGGTGGCAAGCACATCCTCGTCGCCTACAAGATGAAGCCGAAGCCCGGGTTTGGCA